>JAZUMO010000049.1:0-4685 GCA_045603665.1 Acutalibacteraceae bacterium | reverse complement strand
GAGGACAGTATACTGCCCATTTCCCGTGAGGTTATCAACAGAATGGTGATTTTAGGCTATGCGTGGCAGATAACGGGCGAAGAAAAATATGCCGAAAGAGCTAAAGCTGAGCTTGAAAAGGTCTGCAGCTATGATGACTGGTGCACCTCTCATTTTCTTGCCACAGCTGAAATGGCACTTGCGGTTTCAATTGGCTACGATTGGCTTTATGATTATCTCGATGAAGATTTTAAAGACTTTATCGAAGAAAAGACGTGGGAATATGCAATTAACTCCGCCCTTGACGATAACCATTGGTTTACCTGGTCAAAGAATAACTGGAACAGCATCTGTTACAGCGGTATAGGCATTGCCTGTATGACCTTTTTTTACAGTGATATTGACAGAGCGGCAGAGTTCCTTTCAATGTGCTATGAAAATATGCCCATAGCCTTTGAAAACTTTACTCCTTGCGGGGTTTATGCCGAAGGTCCCGGCTACAGTCAGTCGGGTATGGATGCTATAGTCAATTTTGTGGCAACAAGCAAGAATTTCTTCGGTACCGATTTCGGTATGAGTGAAGTTGCAGGCTTTAAGGAGCTTGGAAAATTCCCTGTTTATATCACTACTCCTACAGGTGTGTTTAATTTCGGTGACAACAAGGCAAGAATGTGCTTTACACCTTCGCTTCACTGGTATGCCACAGAGTATGAATCACCGCTTCTTGCCTGCTATCAGATGAGTGATGAGCCGGGGAAATTCATTCCCGATACATCTGAAAATACCGAAAGAAACGGCGGCGGTAAAAGTCGTGCGTTGTCGTCACTTTGGTATAACAAAGCTTACACTCCTGAAGCTGCAGATTTTTCCGATGAGCAACTCTATCTGCCGCTTTACTCTGATGTAGGTCAGGATATGGTGCTTATGAGAAGTGCGTATCTTGATAAAAATGCAACCTTTGCAGGTATAAAGGGCGGATATAATTTCATCAACCATGGTGACCTTGATATCGGTACATTTGTCTTTGACTCAATGGGTGAACGCTGGGCAGAGGAGTTAGGAACCGGCCACTACGATGCACCGAATTATTTTCTCAACACTCCTGCAGGCGGCAGATGGAAAAATTACAGTAAGCGCGCCGAGGGACAGAATACCCTTGTAATCAATCCGAATATGACTCTTGATGATCAGTATGTGCTGGCGGAAGGTGAGTTTATTTATTGGGAAGAAACTGACGGTGGCGGACTGACAACTCTTGATATGACAGATGCTTACCGTATGAACGGCGCAACAAGAGTGAAGAGAGGTTTCGAGCTTTATGATAATTATTCCTCTTTGAAAATTACCGATAATGTAAAATGTCTTTTCAAGAGTGATATTTACTGGTTTATGCATACTAAAGCAGATATCGAAATCTCCGAGGACGGCAAAACTGCAATTCTTTCAATAGGTGACAAACAACTGAAAGCCACCTCTCACTCGGACGGTGTATTCTCCGTTATGAAGGCAGAAAGACTTTCGGGAGAATGGGAGTGGGATGAAGAATATCCCGACATTCAGAAGCTGACAGTTAAGCTTGAAGATGTTAAAAAGGCAGAAATCTGCATAACATTAGAGCCCATAACTAAATAAAAAAGTAATCACGGTGAAACCTGAAAAGGATTCACCGTGATTTTTATGCTATAAATTATTTAGCCAGCCAGTCAAAGGATTTTCTTCCGCAGACTGCATGCTTACCGGGGAAAACATCGATATGAAGCTTATCCTCAGCATTCATGAGAGAATACACTCTTTTTATGCTGTCGTGTGCCTGCTTAGAGGATTTTATGGGGAAAAGCTTATCCTTTTCACCCGATTCAATAAACAGCTCCTTTGGTGCCAAAGCAGAAGCAAAATCGTAGATTTCACCCGCATCAAGAATGTGCGGAATGTAGTTGTCGGGACAGTGCCACATAGAAAGAATGCTGTCTTTAAATGTGTTGACATAACCGCAGATAACGGTTTTATAAATGCTCTCGTCAAGCACTGATGCATAGAGTGCCGTAAGACCTCCGCCTGAAATGCCCATGAGTGAAACCTTGCTTTCGTCAACGTTTTCCATGCTTCTTAAAATCCTTGCACAAGCGAGAGCCTGATAAATTCGAAGGGATGCAGTAGTCAAACCGTAGGGAAGAAGATGATGTGAAAGCTCATCGCAGGAGCTGATGTAAAAAGGCTTCCATAAATCGTGCTGAAGTCTTGCCTCACCGAAGCCAAAAAGCTCGGGTGCAATAACCGTACAGCCTCTTTTTGCCATTTCTACGGCAAAGTTGTTCTGATAGTTGTCTAAATAGTTGAAGTGCTTTTTATTGCCTTTTTTGGAGATGTTCAGTATCTGCCTTACACCGTAGCCGTGACCGCAAAGTGCAACAACACCACTCGTTTTACCGTTAACCTTTTTCGGCTCAAGGATATAGACAAGACTGTTTAAGCCTTGAAGAATTTCTACGGAATACTTTTTTAGTGTATATTCCGGATAATCAAGATTTTTGCCGACAGAGACAAGATTTAATTCAGTTGCCATGGAGTCTAACCTTTCGAGTGAGAAAAGCTCCTTGGCTTTTTCTTTTATGCTTTTGCCGATTTCAAGTGCATCTTCATGAGAGGTTGCATTTTTATAAGGCTCCGCCTTGATTTTTCCGTAAAGCCCCGACATAAATTCATCGGGTGAATATGGGCTTTTTTTCATTGATTTCACCTCTTATGTCAGAACGTTATCTTTCCTGCAACTGTTACATTCTTGCTGTCTGTACCGATATAAACCGTGTAGCTTTCGTCAAGCTCCCAGTTGCCGTTTTCGGGGTTGTAGAATCTGATATCGTCAATCAGCACATCGACCTCTGTGATAATGCTTTCCTTTGCTTTAACGCTTACACGCTTAAAGCCCTTGAGCACCTTGATGGGTCTGTCTTTTTCTGTATTGTCACTGCCGACATAAATCTGAATTACCTCATCACCGTCAATATCACCGATATTTTTTACAGTAGCAGTAACCATGATTTGTTTTTTATCTTTTTCTAAAGAATTACATTCAAGCTCAAAATCAGTATAAGAAAGACCGAAGCCGAAGGGAAAGTGAGCCTCAATGCCCTTTTTATCAAAGAGAGTATAGCCGTGATAATAGCCGTATTCGATATTTTTATCCTTTGCGCCAAGGTGAAGGAAGGGAGGATAATCCTCTGCCTTTTGAGCTATTGTAAAGGGAAGCTTACCTGCGGGTGTAACATCACCGCTTAAAATATCAGCCAGAGCATTACCACCCTCAAGACCGCTGTAAAAAGACATAACAACGGAATCGGCAAGTTCGATCCAATCCTTGATAACATAAGCACTGCCGCCCATAATGTTTACAATAAGCTTTTTGCCGAGAGCTGAAAGAGCCTTTATGAGAGTAACATCCTCTTCGGGGATTCTTAAATCTGCTCTGTCACCGCCTGAGCCCTTGGGCTTTTTCTTTACATTGCCGAGGTTAACAAGGAATTCGCCCTCCTGAAGCCAGTCACTGCCCACGCATACAACTATGTAGTCACACTTTGCAGAAGCTTTCATAGCTTCCTTACAGCTTGAGCCGTTATAGACGGAAACATTCTCATCACCGAAACGGTTCTTCATACCCTCATAGGGAGTAACTGCATAGGGGCTGAAAACATTACTGCTTCCGTGGTCACCGGTGTTGCGCTTATTTGCATATCTTCCCACAACAGCAATCCTTTTGCCTTCGGGAATAGGAAGAACTTTATCTTTATTTTTAAGAAGGACAATGCCCTTTGTTGCCGCTTCTCTTGCAAGGGAAACGTGCTCTTTCGAGAGGATAACTGATTTATCCTGCTTTTTGTATTTGGGTAAGGTTGAAATAAGTGCCCGGAGTATTCTTACAGCTGATTTATTGATATCTTCTTCGGTTATCTCTCCCTTTTTAAGCAGATAGGAAAGAGTAGCATAACGGAAAAGGTAGGGCATTTCCATATCCATACCTGCCTTAAGGCTTCTCTTTGCATCGTAAATGCCGTAGAAGAAGTCGGAAAGTGAGAAGCCGTCAAAGCCCCACTTGTCGTGTAGAATATCAGTGAGAAGCTCTTTATTTTCACATGCATAGGTGCCGTTTACTCTGTTATAGGCACCCATAATTGACATAGCTCCCGCATCAATACACTTTTTAAAATGGGGCAGATATACCTCGTGAAGTGTTCTTTCGTCAGCTATTGCGTTAGCTGAAAACCGAAGGTCCTCAATGCTGTTGAGAGCATAATGCTTCGGGCAGGCAATAATACCGTTATCCTGCATAGCCTTTGTAAGAGCAACACCCATTCTGCCTAAAAGATAAGGGTCTTCACCGTAGGTTTCCTGAGCTCTGCCCCACATAGGATTGCGAAGAAGATTTATACATACACCTGCAAAAAGATTAGCATCAAGTGCAGATGCTTCCTTGGCAAAAACTTCGCCAATGCGATATTCCAGTTCATCGTCAAAGCTTGCACCTCGAAGCATAGATACGGGAAAGCAGGTGCATTTTTTCATAACGATACCGCGGGGACCGTCAGTGAACATAACGGGAGGTATACCGAGCCTTTTACATCCGCCTGCGGGATAAGCCTCACCGTTATAGAATCTGCCCTTGGTGAGGAAGCTTTTAGCCGTAACACCGAGAGCGTGGCCCTGGAGAATAC
>JAZUMO010000048.1:0-34763 GCA_045603665.1 Acutalibacteraceae bacterium | reverse complement strand
TGTACCGAGATTCATACAGGCAGGAGGTGATACAACAAAGCTTCATTTCATAGACGAGAAAGAAAAGACATTGACTTTCAGCGACAGAAGAATCGCTGATGCAATAAAGGCGACCAATGCAAAGCTTGTTATCCTTGACCCGTTGTCCGCTTACATCGGCGGTGATGTTTCACTGAACATTGCTAATGATGTTCGTGCTCAATTCAACCCTTTGATACAAGCCGCAAAGGAAACGGGCTGTGCCGTTGTAATTGTCGGTCACATGAACAAAATGGGCGGAACAAAAGCTCTTTACCGTAGCCTCGGCTCTATTGATGTGGTAGGAGCTGCGAGAAGCTGTTTACTCATTGCGAGAACAGACAAAGACAGACCCGACGAAAGAGTTATGGCGGTGCAGAAAAGTAACCTTGCCCCAACGGGTAATGCCGTTATCTTTAACATTACACAAGACGGCATTGAATGGGTAGAAGAAACTTCAAGGACGGCAGATGAAATTTTAAGCTCTTCTTCCTCATCGGCAGGCAGACCTAACGAGCAGATTACAAAGGCAAAGGAAATACTTTTGAAAATGCTCACTGACGGACCGAAAGCACAGGCAGAGATTATGAGCCGAATGGAACAGGAACACATAGGCAAGAGCACGGCAATCAAAGCAAAGAGTGAGCTCGGCTGCGTAAGCACAAAGGAAGGCAAACGCTGGCAATGGTCCCTTGTAGCGGAAGAATGCATAAATGATGATGACATCACAGAGTGTTATTGAATTATTACATCCTTCCTTGAAAACCAAAAACAAAATCTATTTTAAAATTTATGGAGGTTAATCATTATGACAACATTAACAGAAATCAGAATCGAAAATTTAAAATCATTCGAAAACAATCCTTTCATTTTCAGAGAGGACACAGCTTTTGATTTGTTAATCGAAAGCATCACAACCTTAGGAGTACTTACACCGATTATTGTCCGCAGTCTTGATGACGGCAACTATGAAATCATCAGCGGTCATAGAAGAGTTGAAGCCTGCCGAAGGCTTGGCATTGAAACGATACCTTGTATTGTTAAAGAGCTTACCAGGGATGAAGCAACGGTTATACTTGTTGACCTGAACTTGCAGAGAGATGAAGTCTTACCCAGTGAAAAAGCCCACGCATACAAAATGAAAATGGATGCACTTAAAAACCAGGGTGCAAGGACGGATTTAACTTCTACACAGTCTGTGTCGAAGTTCCGTACAGCAGAAGAGGTCGGCAAGGAAAACAATGAAAGCCGCGAAACCGTCAGGCGATATATTCGACTCACATACTTAATACCTGAAATCTTGAAACTCGTTGACGAAGGAAGAATAGCTTTTACGCCCGCTGTTGAGCTGTCATTTCTGCCATTAGAAGAACAGCACGAGGTTTACGGTTTTTATGAGCACGAAGAAGTAACACCCTCTTACTCGCAAACGGTACGAATGAAAAAGCTTCACACGGAAGGTCAGCTGACATCAGACAGAATATCCGAGATTATGGCGGAGGCTAAAGCTAATCAAAAAGACTACTTAAAGATACCGACGGAGAACATAAACAAATACTTTAAATCAAGGTTTACTGAAAAGCAGAAGCAGGAATTTATAATAAAGGCTGTCGAGCATTATCATCGGTACTTAATGAGGCAGAGAGATGCGAGGTAAGGAAGGAGGGATGCTATGAAATCACAGGAAGCATATAAGTTATTATTCAGGGAATATCCCGATGTGGTAAATGCCCATCAGCTTTGTGAAATGCTTGGCGGTATAAACATTAAAACTGCCTACAAGCTTCTAAAAAGCGGTGCAATCAAAAGCTTTATTATCGGCAATAAATATCTCATCCCGAAAATCAATGTTTTTGAATACCTAGAGTTAGTGGATAACAAAACATAATCTCACACATTTGCAAAATGTCAAATCTGCCGCTAACATATAGGTGTCAGCGGCAGATTCATAAAAAACAAGAAAAGGAAGTGATACAAATAGTTACAGGTCATCTCAGAGAACGAGGCGGTATTTACCACATAGTTCTCAATTATACCGACAGTGACGGCAAAAGAAAAAATCCCTCCAGGTCAACGGGACTGCCTGTGAAGGGAAACAAAAAGAGAGCTGAAAAAATGCTCCGTGAGGCTTGTGAAGAGCTCGAAGAAAAGCTGAAAAACGGCGAATTGAAAAAGGAAAAGGCATACTCACCGCCTGAAATGCAAAAAACGCCCTTCAAGGAGTTTTTACAGGATTGGCTTCAGATGTCAAAGGTGAATGTAGAGGTGTCAACCTACGGCGGATATTGCCGTGTTATCAACAGAAAAATCATCCCGTACTTTGAAGAGCATTATCCGGGCATTATGCTCGAGGATGTTACACCAAAGCAGATTCAGGATTTTTACACCTTCGAAATGACGGTCAACGGAGTTTCGGCAAACACTATTATCCATTACCATGCAAACATCCGTAAGGCTCTGCATTATGCTTTTAAAATAGGTCTTATTGATGTCAACCCTGCTGACAGAATTGACAGACCTAAAAAGGAGCGCTTTGTGGGTGAAGCCTATACGGAAGAAGAAATCCAGGAGCTTCTTGAAAAATGCAAGGGTGATGTTCTTGAATTTGCTATTGTAATGGGTGCTTTCTACGGACTTCGCAGAAGTGAGGTCTGCGGTCTTAAATGGGATGCGGTCGATTTCAAAAACAAAACCTTTACGGTAAAAAGAATTGTTACCGAGGTTTATGTTGACGGAAAGATTCAGCTTGTTGAAAAGGAACGAACCAAAACGAAATCCTCATTCAGAAGGCTTCCCCTTATAAAGCCTATGGAAGAATATCTTCTCAAGCTGAAAGAGGAGGAAGAAAAGAACAGAGAGCTTTGCGGTAACTTTTACTGTCAGAAGTATAACGGGTATATTTATGTAAATAAAATCGGTGAACTGGTAAAACCGGGCTACATCACAAAATACTTTCCCGAGTTTTTAGAGAAAATCGGAATGAGGCGGATACGCTTTCACGACCTTCGTCACAGTTGTGCAAGTCTGCTTTATGCAAACGGCGTTTCACTCAAGGAGATTCAGGAATGGCTCGGTCACAGTGATATTTCCACCACCTCAAATATTTATACCCACCTTGATTTCAATTCAAAAATAAATTCGGCAACAGCCATTATGGGAGTTCTGCCCGGCGGAAAAAAGTGATTTTTGATGGTAATTCTGACGAAAAAACGGCAGTAAAAAACAGCATATTTTTATGCCCTCGGAGGGCAAACGGAGGGCAAATGTCGATTTTCTGCCAAAAACAGGCCCGAAAACACACTCATAAAATCACGGTTTTCAGACAAAACAAAAGCCCGAGAAGCCTTATAAATAAAGGATTCTCGGGTATTGGTGCCGGTGACCGGACTTGAACCGGTACGGTGTTGCCACCGAGGGATTTTAAGTCCCTTGCGTCTGCCTATTCCGCCACACCGGCGTGTCTTACGACTTTACAATTATACTGTTTCGGAAGGCTCTTGTCAAGGGTTTTTCTTATTATTTTTATCCTTAATTTGAAACAATCAGCTTTTATTTTCTTTTTCCTCCCGTTTTATCTTTCGGGTGGAAGTACGTATAAAATCTTTTGTCCTTACCGTAACTTTCTTGATGCTTTTATATGAAGGCAGCCTACGGTTTGTGCTTCTCACTGCTTCGATTACTGCCCTGTGAATTTCAACCGGGGTGAGTTCATCCTTTTTAAGCTTTCGGCCAATTTCTTCTTTGTCCGGAACAATCTGAGCACTTATAATGGAATCATCCTCAGCATATATCATAGCATCAGCAATTACTGAATTGCGAAGAAGATAATACTCAATTTCTTCCGGATATATATTCTTACCGTTTTTTGTTACGATAACATTTTTCTTTCTGCCTGTAATGTGATAATTTCCGTTTTTATCTTTATAACCAAGATCTCCCGTGTATAAATAACCGTCCTTCATCACCTCATCGGTAGCAACCTTATTTTTATAATATCCCAACATAACCATTGGCCCTTTGACACAAAGCTCACCTATACCCTTTTCATCCGAATTTTTAATTGTAACTTCAACACCGTCGAGAGGTCTGCCGATAGTGTCGGGAGTAAGATTTTCTGGACTGTTGCATATAACTATAGGTGAGCATTCCGTAAGACCGTAGCCGATAATAACAGGTATACCGAACATAATGAAGTCTTCAGCTACCTCCTTTTGAAGTGCCGCTGCACCCACAACTATTTTACTGAGTCTGCCACCAAAAAATGCATGGACATCAGAAAATATTTTTCTTTTTTTCTCTTCGCTCACGGCAGATGATATTACAGAAAAGAACTGTACCTTTTTTCTTTTTCCTTGCTTTTCAATCGATGCTATAATTTTTTTGTGTATCTTTTCTAAAAGCAACGGAACCGTTACAAATACTGTTGGTCTGTAAAAGGCAAAATCCTCCTTCAATGTCCGTAAAGATCCGGAAAAAGCTATTGTTCCGCCTGAATAAATTACCATAAGAAATGATATTGCTTCGTAGGTATGATGAAGCGGTAGAAAAGAAAGTGCAAGATCGTTCTCATCGATCTTTATCCTTTTAGAAACGCAGATAAGATCGGAAATCAGATTTTTATGAGAGAGCATAACCCCCTTTGCCATACCCGTTGTTCCCGATGTAAAAATAAGCACAGCCATTTTTTCATTTTCAGGTTCAGATAAAAAATAATCCCTTTTTCCTTCGGAAACAAGTGCTTTGCCTTTTTCCAAAAGATCTTTGAAAAAAATGGTGTCTTTCTTTTTCTCCGTGCATACTAATTTTATTCCACGTTCTGTTATTCTTGCTTCACTCATTATCTTTTCTGCCGATTTTCCGTCGCTTATTATACACTCTATACCTGCAAAAGAAACTATATTTCTGATTTCTTCACCGCTAAGTTCCTTATCAAGAGGCACTGCAACTCCCGTGCCTCCCGTTACAGCAAGATATGACAGACACCATTCGTAAGAGTTTTCACCGATAATAGCCGTCTTTTTTCCTTTCATGCCAAGCTCATATAAAAGTGCTGTGCCAAGACTTTCTGCATCCGTTTTGAGCTGACTGTAGGTTATTTTCGCATAAGCTTCTTTCTCTTTAACAATAAATGCCGTTCTTTCAGCAAATCTGCGTCCGCTTTCCGCAAGAAGCTCCTTTAAATTTTCAACCTTTTTCATATTACCACCGCTTTCTTCCGCGTTACTTATGATATTTTTTGCATAAAGTAAAAAAATATGCTGCCGTGAGTAAGGGATATTAAGTTTTTCTGATAATAATTAAAAAGTATTGTGTTTTTCTCATTTTTGAGTTACAATATGTAAGATATGAAGATCAGAAGGAGGATATTATGGACGATATATATTTTTCCGATAAAAAGAAAAAACCTTCAGATAAAGACAAACAAAAAAAACACTATTCACCTACTGAATTTAACGATACAGATTATTATAAAGATGATTTTTCTGCCGACACAATGTCTCCGGAATACCCACCTGCTTTTTCCCATAAAGAAAAATTCACTGTTCATCTGCCGGATGACGACATCATAAGTGAAGGTCCTATTGACAGAACACCGAAAGGAAGACCCGTTTCCTCCTCCGGAGTTTATGACAGCGATGATGTAACAAGAAGACCGGTGTCCGCCGCACAAAGAAGCAATATCTCCCCCAAAAAACCAACCACTACAAGCCACCCTCAGCCTGCAACGCGTTCAAACAGGACTCCGCAGGGAGCGAGAGCGACCCAGAGACCGACACAAAAGCCGGTCAGAATGAGCAGAGAAGGAGCACGCAAAACACCGCCTCCTCCACCAAAGCCCCGTGCTTCCAAGGCAAAGATAATCGGACTTTCAGTTCTTGGATTTATTTTTGTTTTTATCGTCGCTGTTCTCGGATACGGAATTTCTGCTTTACAGGGTCTCAATTACGACAAAAGCATCGTTCCCAATGCCTATGTAGAAGAAAGTGCCTTGACCTCAAGTGACGACGTCATTAATATCCTTTTTATAGGAAGCGACGCTAGAGGAAATGTCGAAGGTCAGCGTTCGGATACCATGATGCTTTTTTCTATCGATAAACAAAACAAAAAGCTGAAGCTCACCTCCTTCCTTCGAGACAGCTATGTGTATATTCCCTCAAAAAAATACAGCACAAAGCTAAATGCAGCCTTTTCCTACGGTGGCACACAGCTTGTTATGGATACTCTTGAATACAATTTCGGTGTAGATATAGACCATTACATTATGGTTGATTTCAAGGTATTCCGCCAGCTCGTTGACCTTCTCGGAGGTATTACCGTAAAAGGCGTTACAGAGGCTGAAGCCAAATATATGCGCGAAGAGGTAAACCTCAAAAAAGTAAAAAAAGGCACAAACCATATGAACGGAAAAACCGCTCTCTGGTATTGCCGCATAAGATATGTGGATAACGATTTCAGAAGAACAGAAAGACAGAGAAAGGTTATTACCGCTATCGTCAACAAGGCCCTTAAAACCAATCCGATAAAGCTTATGGACATAGTCAAAAAGGTTCTTCCGAACATTTCGACGGATATCAGCAGCAGCGAGCTTATAGGTCTTGCAGCAGGTGCAGCAATAAGATATATCCACTACGATATAAAGCAGCAACAGATTCCCGCCGAAGGAACCTGGACAGATGCAAGAATATCCGGTCAGCTGGTTCTGAAAATGGATATTGAAAAAAACAAGGAAATCCTTGAATCTTTTCTGTATGACAGAGAAGGGAATAAGTAAGCCAAACAAAAAATTGTCTCTCAAAATTTATTTAGACAGAAATAAATTCATAAAAACCAGGTATCCGAAATACCTGGTTTTCTTTTATATGTCGGCAAATACAAGCTGTCTTTTCGATACCCTCTTTTTAACTACATCACCCATTACTGCTATAAACTCTGCATTGGTTGGCTTCAGCTTATCCTTTGTAATACTATGGGGAAAATAATGATAGAGAGCCTGAGTATCACCCTTTGTGCATCCGCTTTCTATTGCGTGCCGTACAACCCTCTCAACTCTTGACGAGGTTGTTCCGTGAATATTCGCAATCGCCGGATAAAGGCTTTTCGTTATTCCGTCAACAAGAAGCGGCTTTTGAGCCACAAGAACAATTGCCTCTTTAAGATATCTGTATCCCTTTGTATGAGCAGGTATTCCGAATTCGCCAAGAAGAAATGTAGCCGTTTCCTCAAAGTCGTTAAGCAAAGCGGAGCTTAAGCATTCACTTTCCTCCTGAACAATCAGCCTGATTATATTTTCCGCAATTTCCTTTTTGTTTCCTTCATTGATTGCTCCGAGCATTTCCTGAACACAGAATATTTTTTCTGACGGAACCGTAATGCTGAAGCTGATCTGAGACAAATCACTTTCATCCGATTTTGTTTGACTTTGAAAATTAAAATTGATAGTGTCTGACATAGCCGATCTCCTTATGTGATAAATATCAACATTTACTTTTTATAATCTTATCATACAATTACAGCAAAATCAATAGTTTGTTGATTAATTTTCTGATTTTTGACAATTTTTTTCACATTTTTGTTTATAAAAACAGGCTGATATATAAATCAGCCTGTTACGTAAGTGCTTCTGAAAGAGATGTATCCTCCAGAAAAGTATCAAGGTTATAGAGAAAGAGAATATGAGAAAAGGTATTTTCTTCTGTTATTTCTGAAAGCTTTTCCTTAGTATATCTCGGATCAAAAACAACTATTTTTGCAAAAAACGGTGTAAGCATAGGAAGCATACAGTTTGCGTATGAATCCTTTATCAGCAAAAGAGTATCCTTGCTGGGTGCGGATGTTCTGATTGTGATTATTCCGTGATTACCTGAGGTAAACACCTCGTATTTATTCTTTTCCTTAAGCTTACTGCCGTCAAAAAGTGTTGCTGCCTTCTTTTCTCCGTTTTCATAATCAACCACATAGGTATAAGAAGAATTCTGTGGAACACATATTTCAATTGTATCACACGATGAGGTAACTCCCGACTTCGAACTCAATGTTCCCTGAAAGCCGTCAGCCACCGTAAAAAAGTTAAAATTAACACTGTCGTCAGCTTTGTTCCAGCTTTTCATAAGCTCCCCAAAGGCAATATTCGCCGCACGTGTCGTCCAATGGTGGTCGGTTTTATAAAAAAGCTGTATCTCCTCTTTTTTAGCGTTAAATACCTCTGTAAGATCAATAAAACCAACCCTTTCGCTGATAGTATAGTTTTCTATATCTTCTATACGAAAGCTCTGATCTTCAAGAGAAAGACGAGCAGGAAGCTTTTCTTTATAAATATAACTGCTGTTCGGGGAAAGCATAAAGCTGACCCGTGATCCGGAATTGGAATCGGCGAAGCTGCTGATTTTTCCCGTAATATCCTCCATCTTTTTTTCATCAAAAGATGTGGGTACAGAGAAAAGATATCCGTCTTTACCGATATAAACACCGCCTGTTTTCGTTTTACCCATCATACGGTCTGCCAGGGTTTTCAGTCGTATTGCTTCATCTCTGAAAACAAACTGATCGGTCAGATATGTTTCAAAGGCCTTCATAAAGCTTCCGTCTTTAACCGAATAAATCGATATTTCAGGCAGAGATGAAAGAGTTCTGTTTTCTGATTCGGAAAAATCTTTGTCTTCGGTGATTACAAAAGATAATCCTCCACCGAAAATTAAAAGGCAAAAAACAAGGATAAGTATCGAAAAAATCATTTTTCCCTTACGCGGAGCCGATGTATTTTCATTTTTAGTTTGCAAATTAAATTCGTTATTTTCCATTTAAAACCTCTTAAAATCTGAAATAAAGGAAAGGATTATAGGTTTCACTGATAAGATAAATAATACAAAGGATGAATATAGCTGTATAGCCTATGCTCATAAATACTGTATTAAAACGGAAATTCTTTATTCTCGGCAACGCAGCTATAACACCTGTAGCACAAAGAATCATTACGATAATCGAAAAGAAGTTTTCTGAAATAAGATACTCCGCCGTGCTGTCCATAAAGCCGGCTGCGGAAAAACCGAACATAGTTTTAAGATATGCCACAGCCGAAGTAAGGCTCTCACCGGAGAAAAATACCCAACCCACCATAACAATAATCATCGTAACAGAATATCTTACAACCGTCGGAAGCTTTTCAATCACACGCCCGAAAACATACTTTTCCGCAATAAGGATTATTCCGTAAAAAACTCCCCATGCTATAAAATTCCACGCTGCACCATGCCATAAGCCTGTAAGAGACCATACGATAAGCAGATTAAGTATAGTCCTCGCTGTACCCTTTCTGTTTCCGCCGAGAGGAATATATACATAATCCCTGAACCAGCTACTGAGGCTTATATGCCATCTTCTCCAGAAATCCGTAACACTTGTAGCCTTGTAGGGAAAGTTGAAATTCTGTATAAAATCAAAGCCCAGCATTTTTCCCAGACCGATTGCCATATCGGAATAGCCGCTGAAATCAAAGTAAATCTGCAAGGTGTAGCATATTATGCCAACCCAAGAGGTAACCACGGAAACTGACAAGATATCCATCCCGAGGATTTCTGTATATACCGCACCGACCGTGTTTGCAAAAATCACCTTTTTTCCGAGACCTTTTATAAAAAACATTATACCTGCCGCAAATTTTTCCGTAGTCACTTCACGGTCAGAAAGCTGTTTTTCCACATCACTGTACTGAACAATAGGTCCGGCAATAAGCTGCGGAAACATTGTGATATAAGTGGCAAAGGGAACTATGTTTTTCTGCACCTTCACATCTCCCCGATAAACATCAATAACATAAGAAAGAGCCTGGAAGGTATAAAATGAAATACCCACCGGTAAGGGTATATCCTTTACGGGCAAGGAAAGAGAGAACACACTGTTCAGACTTTCCGTGAAAAAACCGTAATATTTGAAAAAGCCTAAAACAAAAAGATTGAATACAACCGTACAGAAAAAGACCAGCCTCTTTTTTGCAGGACGTTCTATGTATCTGTCAATATCAATCGCTGCATTGTAATTATAAAAAATACTAAGGAGCATCAGAATAATATACACGGGCTCTCCCCATGAATAAAATATGAGGCTCATTATCAATAAAACTATATTTCTTTTAGCCGTCTCTTTTTCTTTATTCCTGAACAGTTTTAAATTATATAAGAAAAGAGTGAACGGTAAAAACAGAAATAAAAAAGTGGCACTGCTGAATACCATTTTTTACACCTCAACAAATTTATGAAATAAAACTCACTCCGCTATGCATTTCAGAAATGCATCAAGACCTGCCGCAGCATCATCGTGAACAATATATATTATTACTCCCCTGCTTATCTCTATTACTCTGTTTTCCAAAAGAGAAGAAGCAATAGGGTCATAATCCTTGTAGGTATTGTATTTTTCCTCTGCTTTAGCGGAGATGAGCTCAGCCGCAGCCTTAAGATCGGAGTTTTCTTTTCCCTTTATTATGAGTATTTCTCGCACATCCATAATATCTTCACTGCCGTAATACTCAAAAGAGTCAAAAGCTTCATCGTCAAGATCGAATTGTGAAAGAAGTCTTTCTTTATCGAATTTCACAAGTTCCTTTGTGTTGACCTTTGCAATAACATCTTCGGCGATTTCAGCGGCGGTTTTCGCCGTAGCATCTTCTGTAAAAAAAGATAAACCGATAAAAGCAACCAGCAGTATTACACATATAAGCTGTCCTAAGCCTGCCTTGCTCATTATACTATCTCCATTTCTTCGATAAGATATTTAAGCCAGTAATCTCTGTAAAAAAACTCCGGAAGATGGATACCGTCTCTGCCGTAGCAGTAATCAATCTCTTTGAAAAGAGGATTGTTATTGAGATATTCCACTCCAAGCTCCTTGCACATTGTTTTCATTGCTTTATTATAAACCTTTATTCTGCCAAAAAGCTTGTTTTTAGCAACCTTTCGGTCAACAGGAAAAATAGAAGAAACAATAATCCGTGTTTCGGGAAGAGCTTTTTTAATTTTTTTAATATATTTGCTGTACATCTTTATATAACCGTCAAGTGCCTCTTCCGTATAGCCGAGAGAATTGAGTCCGTAATGAAGAACTATTGTACCGGGTTCTTTTTTTATTACCTTTTTATAGTTATCCTCAAGATGGTAAAGTGATGCACTGACCTTACTGTAAACACGTTTTTTATTGAGAATTTCATAGGACTCAAGACCGTTGATAAGTGAGTCACCCATAAAATAAACATTTTTAAACACCTTTTTATAGGTAGTTTGTCCCTTTTCAAGCTTTTTAAGAACTTCCTTTGCAAGCTCTGCTCCTGTTTTCGGAATATAGTCTCTTATTTCCTCAACTTTTTTTATATAGCCTTCTGCCTCATCAACATCGAGCTGAGCCATTTTTTCAATATAAGCAACGCCTTCATCGGTATTTGCCTGAGCGATATACCTTTCACCGGCAATCTCTGCCAGGTTACCCAAGGGATATAACACAAGAAGGACGCAGATTATCAGAATTATTATACTTTTTTTCAATCTGTTCACCTTTATTTTTCAAAATAAGACATAATACTTCATTATACCTTTATAGTTTACATCTTTTGAGCTTTTAAATCAATAGCTATCGACTCTTTATATTGAAAAAAATTGTAAATAAAAAGGGCAGATTTTTCATCTGCCCGAAATATATCTGTTTTATGCCTTTTTGAATCTGATAACATTAAAGGAAAGAGGCTTAAGAAGTGCCGTTGCATTTCTTCCGTCGAGAACGGGAAGGGAATTCGAATGCATTCTTACCTTTTCATTATCAAAAGTATTTTCATCAAGAACATTATATCCGTCCATAGACTCATAAGCATAAGGCTTATAGCCATCAAAATCAAGAAGAGAAATATCAAGCTCCATATTCTCATCTAGTGAACGGTTTACGCAGAAGAGCGCTACCTCGCCCTTTTCCTCGTCGTAAGAAGCCACCGCCTCAAGATAAGGCACATCGGTATAATCCTTACAGTCATATTTTCCGCAGGAAATGATAGGCTTCAGTGCATCGCCTGTGCAGTGCATTGACATTTCCTTGAAGGGATAAAAGATGGTCTGACGGAAGGCACCGCCGCCGGTCTTTGTAAAAATAGGTGCAATAACATTTACAAGCTGTGCAAGGCAGGCAATCTTTACTCTGTCAGCGTGGCGCATAAGAGTTATAAGCATACATGCGACAACAAGAGCATCTTCAAAATTATAAATATCCTCAAGCTGATTCGGCGCCGTTGACCATCTTTCAACGGGAGCGCCGTTTGAATGATACCATACATTCCATTCATCAAAGGAAAGGTTGATCTTCTTTTTTGATCTTCTCTTTGCCTTTACAAAGTCACAGATACAGATGACGCTGTAAATAAACTCATCAAGCTCAAGGCTCTTTGCAAGGAAGGAAGCAGTGTCACCCTTGCGATTGTCATAATACTGATGAAGAGAAACATAATCCACATTATCATAAGCGAGCTCAAGGGTTTTCTGTTCCCAGTCGCCGAAGGTGTTCATATATCGGCTGGAGGAGCCGCAAAGAACGGTTTCGATTGAGCCGTCAACCCATTTCATAAGCTTTGCTGCTTCGTTGGCTGTTCTGCCGTATTCCTGAGCTGTTTTTGCACACATCTGCCATGGACCGTCCATTTCATTACCGAGACACCAGAGCTTTACATCCCAGGGATCCTTGTAGCCGTTTGCTATACGCATATCAGCATATTTTGAGCCGCCTTTGTGGTTACAGTATTCAACAAGTGCTCTTGCCTCGTCGGGGCCCCTTGTACCAAGATTTACGGCCATCATAGGCGATGTGCCGGCTTTTTTGCACCATTTCATAAATTCATCGGTACCGAATTTATTAGGCTCGGTTACACCCCAGGCAAGATCAAGGCGGGCAGGTCTCTTTTCGAGAGGGCCGACTCCGTCCTCCCAATTATAGCCGGAAACAAAGTTACCGCCGGGATAACGCACAATAGGAACATTCAGTTCATTTATCATATCAATGACATCCTTACGGAAGCCGTCCTCATCAGCAGTCGGATGACCGGGCTCATAAATTCCGCCGTAAACAGCTCTACCGAGATGCTCAATGAAGGAGCCGTATATTCTTCTGTCAATTTTGCCGATTTTAAGCTCAGAGGCAACTGTAATTTTTGCTTTCATAGTATCTTCTCCTATGCTGAAAATATCTTTTTTAAAGTTTACCATAAAGATATTGAGTTTGTAAAGGTTTAAAGATAAAATTCCCGCCTTCATTTGTATTGCCAAAGAAGATTTCTTTTGGTATAATTAAGAAAACGAGGTGAATTTATGTTTAACTTTTTTGCAAGTGAAGACAGCAGACAAGGAAATGCCTTCCACCTTACAGGTGCTGACTGTAATCATATAAAAAATGTGCTGCGAATGAAAAAGGGTGATACCCTTCTCATTTCCTGCGATGGCAAAAGCCATCTTTGCTCTCTTACGGAATGTGAGCAGGATTTTGCATTAGCACAAATAATCAAAGAAAACTTTCAGGATACGGAATTACCTGTTAAAATATATCTTTTCCAAGGTCTTCCCAAGGCCGATAAAATGGAGCTTATTATCCAGAAGGCTGTTGAATTGGGCGTACATAAAATTATCCCCGTGGAAATGAACCGCTGTGTTGTAAAGCTGGACGACAAGAAAAAGATTTCCAAAGCATCCCGCTGGCAGGCAATTGCAGAAAGTGCAGCAAAGCAAAGCAAAAGAACTCTTGTTCCTAAGGTTTCTGTCCCTGTTACCTACGCGGAAGCTATAAAGGAAGCCTCTTCTCTCAACCTTTTTCTTGTCCCCTATGAAAACGAAAGAGGTATGGCTACCACAAAGGAGGCTCTCTCCTTTATCAAAAAAAGCTCTTCCGTAGGTATCATAATCGGTCCTGAAGGCGGCTTTGAAGAAGCAGAAATAGAAAAGGCTCTTTCCTCAGGTGGCAAGGTTATATCCCTCGGTGAGCGTATACTGCGCACGGAAACAGCAGCTATAACCGCTGTCGGTATGTGTATGCTTCACGTCGAAATGAATTTAAACGGTGATAGCAATGATTAACTTACCCGAAAAATATAAAGAGAGAATGAAAACACTGCTCGGCGAAGATTATGAGGCTTACGAAAAATCTCTTTCTGAGAGCCCCGTCAGAGCTTTCCGGGTTAACACAGATAAAATCAGCGTGGAGGATTTTGAAAAAATTTGCCCATTCCCCTATGAAAAAATTCCCTATACGGATAACGGATTTTATTTCACTTATGATAAAATCGGTAACCACCCCTTCCATCACGCAGGTATGATTTATGTTCAGGAGCCGGGAGCTATGGCTCCTGCAGAGTGTCTTGATATCAATCCCGACTGGGCAATTCTCGACATGTGCGCCGCACCCGGCGGAAAGAGCACCCAGTTAAAAAACAAGCTCAGCGAAAAGGGTGTTCTGGTTTCTAATGAAATCATCCCCTCAAGATGCAAAATCCTTACGGGAAACATTGAAAGACTCGGTCTCAGAAATGTTATCACCACCTGTGCAGACACAGAAAAACTCACCCGATCTTTCCATAAGGACTTTGATCTAATTATGGTTGATGCTCCCTGCAGCGGCGAGGGAATGTTCCGCAAGGAAGAAATTGCCGTTAGCGAATGGAGCGAGGAAAACGTAAAGAAATGCGCTGAAAGACAGCTCGAAATTCTTGATAACGCCGCCCGCCTTCTCAAGGACGGAGGATATATAATTTATGCCACCTGCACATTTTCCCTCGAAGAAAATGAAATGGTCATTGACAGCTTTATAAAAAAGTATCCCGAGTTCGGCCTTGTGGAAGTAACACCTTCAGTGAAAGAAAACACCTGCGACGGAATTTTCTTTGAAGGCTGCCAATGTAAAAACATACATTTTGCCCGAAGGTTTTATCCGCACAAAAGCAAGGGTGAGGGGCAGTTTATGGCGGTGCTTAAAAGCACGGTGGAGCCTTCGACCAGAAAAATCGACACAAAGAAGGGCAAAGAAAAAGAAAACCGTCTCGTAACGGATTTTCTTGACAGTGTTCTTACTGAATACAATAAAAGCAATATTATTGTAAACGGTGATAAGGTAAATTACTTCACACCCGACTTTCCGATACCCCCCGCATATTTTTCCTGCGGTGTAACTATCGGTGAAATAAAGAAAAACTATATCCAGCCCCATCATCAGTTCTTTATGGCTATGGGAAAGTATTTCAAAAGAAAAATCGACCTTGATGCTGATTCACCTGAGCTGAAAAAATATCTTCATGGTGAAGAAATCACAGCAGATACAGATAACGGATGGGCTGTGGTAACGGTAAACGGCTGTTCCGTCGGCGGAATAAAGGTCGTTTCAGGCAAAGGTAAAAATCATTACCCTAAGGGGTTAAGACTAAAAGGAGTGTAAGATATGTTTAAAATGTTTGGTTCAAATCTTTTCGCAAAATTTATGACTATGCTTTTCTCTGCTTTTTTCAGTGTCCTTTCCATAGGTACGGGAACAGGTAAAACACCTCCCGAGGTACCGGAAGATTTCGAACCCGTTTTAAGATTTGCTGTATGCAGCGACGTGCACCTGAGCGGAGAAGAAGACGATGTGAACGCAAAGGAATTCAGAGAGTTTTTCACCCAGAGCTACGCTTACAGCGAGGAAAATCCCGTTTATAACAAGCTCGACGCTGTTATGATTTGCGGCGATATGACCGATTGGGGCAGAGAAAAAGAATACAGAATGTATAATAAAATCGTCAGCGATGAGCTTAAAGTCGACACAAAACACCTTGTCTGTATGGGCAATCACGAATTCATCGAGGAAAGAGAAACCGAAGGAATAAATGCCTTCGACAACTACAAAAAGTATGTTTCTGAAAACATTGATACCCATGAAATTATAAACGGCTATCACTTCATAGGTCTATCCTATTCGGATAAGGATGAAAACTATGATGATGCAAAAATCACCTGGCTCAAGGCTGAGCTTGACAAGGCAGTAGCCGACACAGGTGATAAACCGATTTTCGTTTTTCAGCATCCCCACCCCACTCTCACCGTTTACGGCAGCATTAACTGGAGTGAAATTAAGATAAGCATGGCATTAAAAAATTATCCTCAGGTTGTCAATTTTTCCGGTCACTCTCATTACTGCTCTTCCGACCCACGTTCCATCCACCAAGGCAGATTCACAGCTATGGGTACAGGCGGTATCACCGGCATGGAAGGTAACGTAAATTACATAGACGGAAACGCAGGCACTCAAAAGGCCTCTTCAAGCTATGAGATAATAGAGGTAGATGCTGCGGGTAATATAAGAATACAGGTTTATGACGCATACAATGATATGTTCTTCCCCGAAAACGATTACTACCTTCCTTCAGGTGAAAAATACTACACCTGGGGTAACCTCAGATCCTTTGACAGCAAGCCTGTTTTCAACGAGGGTGAAATAAAGGCAGAGCTAAACGAAGACGGTGAGGCTCTTATCACCTTCCCCGACGCAAAAGGTTATTACGATGCGGCAAGCTACAATATCACCGTTAAAAACAGTGCCGGCAAAACAGTTTGCTGCTCTTCAGTAATCACCGAATATGTTTCCGCCATTGATGACGGAGCCACCATCAACATCGGTAAACAGAAAAAAGGAGAATACACTGTAAAAATTACCGCTGTAAGTCCTTATGCAAAGCACGGAGAGACAATTAACGGAAAAGTAGAAATCAAATAATTAAGATGCAGAAATGAAAAACTACCCACCTTTTTCGGTGGGTAGTATATTTTTAGTCATATCTGTGCTTTTCCTTATGAATATGGATGAGATTTATACCGATAATCAAAAGCATAAAGAAGGTGAAAATGATACATACCTTTCTGTCCTTTTCTACGCACTTAACATAATCGGAATAAGAAAATATAACCTCATCTTCCGCAGTCAACTCTACTATCTGTCCGTCATAGCTGTCATAGGTCACAATAAGCTCAGTGCCTTTGCTGAGTGATTCTATACTCTCTCTGCGGCCATAACCATAGTGAGTTTCAGCTACATAATAAGACTGCGAATCTGTACAGTAAATGTGTATACCCTCCTCGGATTGATACCTTCCATTTACAATTTTACAGTAATCAAATTCTGTAGTTACCGTTTCGCAAGCGTCTTTCTCTGTAGGAATAGTGGTAAAGCAAGCAAGGAGAAACATAAAGAACACTATAATACTTGCAACCAATGATACCTTTGCACGAAGAGAAACTAATTTAGGTTTAGGGTATTTCTTTTTACTTTCATATTACTCATCAATATGCGAGAAGAAAAATTCTTTTCTTTCCTCGTTATTAATCACTGTAACGGGTTTAATCTGATTTAAAACCTTGCCCTGGTTTTTAAGCATTTCTCTGTAATCGGCATAGGTGTCCTTTTTAAGAAAAACTACCTTCGGTGCACCGAGCATTCCCCAACGACGGTATTTATGATATTTCTCATTGCTTTCGCAGAGATAACAATCAAGCTTTTCTTCAATCTGCGGAATAAGACTCTTGTCAGCCTCGCCCTCAATTTCCGCAAGGAGCATATACCGTACCGGATCACTTTCGTGGTCATCGCAGAAGCTGTAACCCTTGAAGGATATACCGAGCGCCTTCTGTGTTTCTGCCGCCGCCCAGTCAACCATCTGAGTGGTGGTTTTTTCGTTGGCGATATTCATAGCAAGGTTATTTCTGTAAAGGAATTCAACCTTCGGTGTATTTTTATATTTACCTGTCACACGGACTACGTCCTCAATTCTGTATCGGCAAAGTCCCGAACGGTTGGTGACCACCAATTCGTAGTCCTTGCCCTCCTCGATTTCGTCAATAGTAAGAGGTCTTTCACAGTCAGGATCGTCCACAGGAATAAACTCAAAAAATACAGACTGAGGAAGAAGCACATAATCCATCGCATTGAGCTCTACAGGAATTGCCATATAGCCTTCTGCTGCGGCATAACCCATATTATGAATCGGAGTGTGACCTATGTGTTTTTTAAGCTTTTCCACATAAAACTTAAGATTTGAGCCCACCATTCCGTAGGACCAATGAAGCTTGGGCCATACACGGGGAGCGATGGGAGTATCGAAGCCTTTTTCGCATTCTCTGCGGATTTCTGCCGCTCTCTCGGGCATCGGCTTAAGCTTCTTTTCCCATTTTTTACGAAGGTCATCGGGACATTTTATCGAAGGATCAATTGTGCCCTTCTCAATATCCTTACACACCATTTCCCAATTCTGCTCAAAATAATCGAACATAGTTGTAAGAAGAGTAACAACCATTGCACCGAGATAAGTTAAATCCCTTCTCTGCAATGCAAAGCGTAAATGAAAATAAGATGTATTTACCGCTGCTTCATCAACAGGGTACATAAAATCATTGGGTGTTGTAAGGAAAAAGCGGGCAATAGGCTTAAGATAAGCGATGGGAATCTGTCCCGCACCGTTACACATTTTTCCGTCCTCAAGCTTATGTCCTGTAAGAATTACAGCAACATTGCCAAGCTGTCGGGGGAACTTTATTCCCCTTTTACGGAACCATTTTGCCGCACAGCCGGTTGTACCTGAAAAACCCATACACTGCATTATCCAGAGATCCTCACCGCACTTAGGCATAATTTTGGGCTTACCGACAGAGCCCGACGAAGAACAGTATCTTACGGGACGATGCTTTATGATAAGATTTTTTTCACCCTTGCGCATTCTTTCAACATATTCATCATAATCATCATATGTTGTAAATGGCATATTTTTTTGAAAGTCTTCGACAGAGGTAACCTTTCCGAGACCTATCTTTTTTCCGAATTCGGTATTCTTATTCCGTTTAACAATGCTCTTTAAAACGCTTTCCTGCATTTTGCGCGGATGTGAGGTATAAAAATCAACCTTCAGCCATTCAAGATAACCGAGAAAAACACCTATGTCAGAAAATCCTGCCATATCCAATCACCTTTTCTTTATCATTTCCACTCTATTTCCCAAACCTCATCAATGTAGCCCTGCATGCTGCCGCTACCACTGATTCCGAGTGCATTTCCTTCACCGACGCCCTTCATTTCAAGCTTTTCACGGTACTGAATCGTTCTGCCCGATGAATCGACGAGAACACTTACAATAGCACCGGGATATTCAAAGTCCACCTTAGTAAGCTCACCGACGGGAAGCTCAAAGGTTGAAAAATCGAGGGTATCACAAGCAGAGTTGTGGTGAGGCGGTCTCGGATCCTGAAGAGTACTTGTTTCGGGAACAACCTTGATTGTATAAAGAGTACCCTTATCTGTCTTTTCAGCCTTTGCCTCTGCCACACCTTCAAGTGTAAGTGTAAAAGGCTTGTCTGTGGGAGGAATTTCATGATTTACAACGGTTTCTTCACCGCTCTTTTCCGGATTAGGGCCCTTACCGTTTGTAATATCATATTCAATAAGCTCTTCACCCTCAAAGAAGTCGAGAACCTTATTTATTGTCCCCGTAAGAACAGGAACGGAGCAATCAAGAAGGTCAATGCTGATAATCTGCTTTTTTACAGCCCTGAAGGACGCTGTATCACTTTTAAGAGAGTTTACGCCTTTATTTACTGCAGCTAAAATATCAGCCTTTGAAGGCTCGGCCTTTACTGTAGTCTGTACAGAAGAAGTAGTCTGCACAGGCGCAGTTGTCTGAACAGGTGCAGTCGACTGAACAGCTGAGGTAGTAGCCTGAGTGGGCGCCTGAGTCGGAGCAGCCGTTGACGGCACCTGGGTTGTAGCTGCAATTTGCTGAGCTGTGGTCGTATTTTCAGCAACGGGATCTTTACTCAGATAACTCTTAAGATTAAATATAAACACAACAACAATCAAAGCAAGCACAATAATAAGCAAAATTCCCTTTTTATCCGCTGAAGAGGTTTTCTTGTGCTCAGATACTTCCCCTTCGGGATATTCATTAAAATTATTCATAGAACATTCCTCCTGTAATCAATTTCCTTTTGATATTATACCAATGTATAATTTCTTTTTCAACAGTTTATTAAATTTTTTACCCACAAAGCCATTATAAAAAAAGCGGAGAGGCATTCCTCTCCGCTTAAGGTTTTATTACTTATGCTACTGTTTCAGAGATAAAATCGTAATCTCCTTCTAAGGATGCGCAGGAAACATAGTTTACTCTGTCATCAGCATTCTTAGCCTTTTTCTTTTCAATGATTTTGGTTACTGCAACATAAATACCTGCAACTGCAGCTGCGATTGCTACGATGATTGCAACAACTTTAAGCACTTTTTTGAAAGTTTCCATCTTTATTCCTCCAAGCAATTATTACTCTTGAATTATAACACTTATTATCGGTAAAGTCAACCGATTTATTTATTTTAATAGCTGAAAGTGTAATTACTTGTGAAGTCACCGTGAACAATAACTTCAACGTCGATAATAAAGTTTACATTCGCTACTGCCTTTTCAACCTTAAGGTAATGAACCATAGAAGTAATCTTGCCTTCCTTATCAAAGGTGGCTTCGATTTTTGTGTCAGTATAGCTCATATCGAGAGTTTTTACTGTAAGTCCTTTCGGAATATAGGGGGCTATATCAACAACCTCAACCATAGTAGCATGGTTTTTTGCAGGAGTGGTATAGGTTTGAAGCTCAGGAATCATAAGAATAGTAATCTTATAGCCTCCGTCCCCTGTTTCTGCTACAACGGCTGAAGTAACCGCACTTTCCTCCACAGCAGCACTCACATTAAGAGGCGCAATTGCTTCGTTTGGCTTCTTTCCGCTTTCAGAATCGACACCGCCAACGAAATTATAAGTGATAGGCTTCTTCTGTGCCTGGGCAAGAAGGTTTTCCGCCATCGTTTTAGCGATGCTTTCGGCGGGCATTTTATCGATAACAAGATTAAGCTTATCATCTTTATAAAGAGAAAAATCCGTTGATGCCTTTAACTTGTTTACGCCGTCAACATATGCCTTAATTATGGCTGTTTTGCCCTTCGGTATATTTGATTTCGTCTTGTCGGCCTTCTCGGTAGTATTGGTACGGTTAACCTCGTCAATAACCTGAGAAATTTTAATTGACTCCTGCTCCTCCACATACCATTCCGGATCCTCAACGCTGACATCAGCAACCACGATATTGCCCCCTACCGGAAGTCTGGTAGTAGAGGGAGCCTCTGTGGTTGTGGGAACAGTTGTGGAAGGCACCGTAGGAAGAGTTGACATAGGTGATGTGGTCTGAGAAGCAATTATTCTTTTTCCGACAGTTACGGAAAGAAGTGTGCTCATACAGAATATCCACACGCCCACAACAGCAATTACCGCAAGCTGAATAATTTTCTTTTGATTCATATTTTTTCATCCTGACAACTCAAGGGATACCCGAGGCACCCCTTGAGATTGATTTATTTTATTTACTGTAGCACTTGAAAGTGGATTTATAGGTATCTGCACCGATTAAATCCATAGCCATATCAAAGGTAAGGCTGCTGCCCTCAGCATTTTCGCCTTCTGAAACAGAGATAGTCATTGAAGAGTCCATATCCATTTTGTATGAGGTGGAAACATCATAGCTTAAAAGCTTACCACCCTTGTCAATCCTTGCAACAACAGTTGTCTTGCCTATATCGGTAACCATCTTTGTATCTTCGTCGTCACCGCCGAAGCTCACATTAGTGTTGCCGATGGAATTAACGAGGCCTGCATGATATTCAGCCTTCTTTCCGGTTTCTGTGTTTGCGGTTTCAGGCTTTATGACGACCTTAATCTCATAACCCTCAGCAATCTTTGTCATTGTTACAGATTCAAAGCCGTTTTTCCAGTTGGATGCAAGACCGCTTGGGTTGTAAATGTATGCACGCTTTCCTGCAGGCTGAACTGCGTCAGAAAGATAGCCCACCTTTTTTGTTACCTTGCCGTCTTTGTTTGTGACGGTGATGTCACCAACACCGTAGCTGTAACCGGAATCGGGATCATTGTATATAGCCTTTACATTGCTTATCTCAACAACATTGTTTGAGCTGCCTGAACCGTCAATGAAATTAAGAAGAGCTGAAACAGCCTTTTCGTTATAGCACTCGATACCGTTGTCACCAATAGCATAGTCAACACCTTTCTCAAGACCCTTGAAAGCACCAAGCAAGGGTACAACCATCATACCGTTGAAAACCGAACCGGCATCAAATTTCATATATGTCATCTTATTACTAGATGCTGAATTTGCGGTGACTTCTGTTACTACTGAATTGTCATATTTGGTTCTGTTGATGGATTCTGCAAGATAAAGCAATTTTGCATTGATACCGTCATCGGTATTATCGTTAACATTGAGCTTTCCGGTTGTAACAGCGAACTGGTCTACTACAGTATTTTTGTTGTTTGATACAACTGCATAAACTTCAATTTCATAAAAGCTTTCAGGAGCAAGTACAAGAGAATAACTATTGACAGATGCGCTTAAAACCTTATTGTTTATTGTCTGATTCTGAGAAGTTACAACTATTTTATAAGCTGTTGCATTTACCGTTACGGGCCACGAGAAAGACACACCGTAAGTGTCGGTTGTAAATGTACGGCCGCTGCCTGCAACAGTAATACCGTCGGAAACGTATACAGCATCACCATCAGCATCAAGTCCCTTTACTCTGTAATAACGGGTTGCTGCTTCTGTAATTTCATATTTTGTCTCTGTTATATTTTCCTTTGCTGCATACCAAACATCCTTATTAATTGCATAATACTCAACAGTATAAGAAGATGCACCTTCGATATCTTCCCAGTCAATTGTCGGTAAAGCTGAACCGCTGACGGCTGTAACACCGGCGGGAGTAGCTTTTACAAGAGTACCGGAGACCTCACCGTACTGCACCTTTGTTCCGTTTTTGTTTGCAGCAGAAACACGGAACTGATATTCTGTATCCTTTTCAAGATATTCTACGGTAGCGCTGTTTTTAGTTGATATTACACTTGTCCAAGCTGTACCGTTTGTGCTGTATTCTACACGGTAGCTCTGTGCACCGGCAACTGCATTCCAGGAGAGGCCGACTGATGTATCTGTTATACCTGTTACCTCAACACCGGTCACCTGTGCGCAGGGGGTAGTAAAGGTAATAACTGCTGTCTTTGTGCCTACGGTTTTGCCGTTAACGGGAGCAACGGCAATCTTATAGGTTTTATTAGGCTCAATTTTAATGTTTGCATAGGTAGATGCAACATCAAAGAGCACTGCATTATTGTTATATACACGGTAGGTCTTTGCTCCGGGAGCTGCCTTCCAGGTCATTTTTACTGTTGAATAATCGGGATATGTAGGACCTGCAAAGCCGGTTACATTGCCGATTTTTGTTGTAGGCTTAAGCTCAACCCAAGCGTTATAGTAGGTCTTGCCTGCATCCTTCTGATATGCTCTTACGCGGATTCTCTGCTGTGCACAGGAGGTAAGACCGCCGACAGTAAGCTGTGTCACACTGTTTTTAACTGCAGTATTTACGTTAACCCATTTACCTGCCTGTACCTTCTGTACCTGATAGCCTGATACACCGCTGAGCTTTGCCCAGCCGATAGTTGCGGAATTGTAGGTTACACTCTTTACTGCCACGCTCTTCATCGGAGTTACGGCAGTTGTAACATTTATCGCCTTGGTGAAAGCACCATCATAGGTTCTTAATGAGCCCTTTGCAAAGCCTCTGATACGGAAGGAGCTTGCCTTAGCTGCAGGAAGTCCTGTAATAGTAACGGAGGTAGTGCCTGCTTTTTTGATTGTCTTGACGGTCTTCCATTTTTTGCCGACCTTCTGCTGAATCGTATAGCCGTTAACATTTGCCTTCGCCCAGGTAAGCTTTACAGACTTAAGACCTGCTGAAACACCTGTAAAGGATTTGATTGATTCAACGCCTGTTTTGATTTTAACGGTTACATAAGCTCCGGCTTTCTTTCCGTTTACCGCACGGATACGGAACTGATATGTTGTTCCGTTCTTGAGCTTTTTAACTGTAAAGCTTGTTGTTTTTGCCTTATTGATTTTTTTGACAGTTTTCCATTTTTTACCTGACTTCTGCTGAATTTCATAACCCTTTGCATCCGAGCTCTTGCTCCAGGTAAGGGTTACTGTAACAGGGGTTGCAGATGCCTTGAAATTAGCTACCTTCTTAAGCTTTGGTGCTGCAGTTGCGGTTGCAACGGTAGCAGCAACAAGACAGATGCCGAAAATAGCTGTTATAATTGCTGTCAATACTTTTTTCATAGTTTTTTTCCTCCATTCGTTTAGTTTATATAATCAATTGCTTTTGCAAATAATTAATATGAAAACATATATCTCTGTGAAACTGTATACTCAATTTTTTGCATTTCTCCGTCAAGAATAAACTCAATTATTACGGGAACCTTTACAAGAAGATAGTCAAGCTTTTCATCGGTGACCTTTGAGATTACACTTGCTTTACCGGTCTCATAAGAATAAAGCACTATTTCCGGATTTTCTTCTTTAAGCTTTTCTGTATCCGTCAGAAAAGCTATATCCTTTGCTTCCTCAGACAGAACATCAAAGGAAACCGAGTAACCGTAGCCGCTTTGATAATATCCGACGGATTCTCTGTCGATATCTGACCAGGTGAGACTGCTTTCTTTGCCGTAAGGATGAATAACATCATCGGCAGTAATATTCAGGCCGTCCTTTTCTGCTATACCGTTTTCAAAGATAAAGGTATTTGTTTTTCTGAAATCAAGAGAATCTATGACGCTTTCTGTTTTTTCGTTTTCTCCGTAAAAGGCCTCGGTGCTGAAAACTGTATAAACGGTAAATGACGAGTCAAGCTTTTTGGTTGCAGACAAAGCCTCAAGAAAGCCTTCTGCTGCCTGCTGTGCCGTTGCAGGAAGCCGGTCAGTGGTAAAGGTGAAGGTTTTGCTGAAAGCACCCTCGGTTTTATCTTCACCGCTGTAGGTTCTTATTCTGAAACGATAATCCGTACCCGGTCTGAGTCCGCTTATTTCAGCCATAAGGTCTGCAGTAGCTTTATAAAGAACATAGTCTTTTTCTGTCTTACTGTAAATATAAAGATTATATCCGTCCGCACCTGCAACCTCATTCCAGGAAAGGGTCAGCTTGTCCGGATAAACGAGCTTCTTATCGGCAATAATTTCGCTCACCGATCCGGGAAGTGTTTTCGCAGTAACTGCTTTTGAATAAGAAGCACTGTCAGCACTGCTGTAATAATTTCTCGTGTACGCCTTTACAGCGAATGAATATTCCTTTGCAGGCTCAAGTCCTTTGATTTCCGCCTGAAGAGCTGAAGTCGCCCATTTGTATGTATAGACATTTGCGGCTTCATCATATAAGTAAATCTTATAACCGGTAGCTCCGGTTACCTTATCCCAGGAAATAGAGACAGAGCTTTCAGAAACTGAGGTTGCTTTAATTCCGCTTACCGCTGAGGGAGCCGTCGGAGTAAGAGAAATCTGCTTTCTTGCCTCCTTAGTCTTTACATAAACGGTGCATACAGCCTTCTTTCCGCTGCCATCCTTGGACTTACAGGTTATAACTGCCGTTCCTTCGCTTCTCGCAGTTATAACACCCTTTGAGCTTACCGTAGCGACAGACGGATTATCAGAGGAAAAGGACACCTTTGAATTATAAAGCTTTTTCGGCTTTTTGATAACATTGAGGCTAAGAGTCTCGCCTTCGTAAAGCACCGTTCCATCCGCATCAAGCCTCAGGGAAGTCATATAACGATAGGCAAGAGTGACATTATCCAGCTTCTTTATGTACTTTTCAGCCTTTGAGCCTTTTACAACATATGCTGTAAGCTTATTGCAATCTTCAAAAATTTCACTGCCGAACTTGGTTACGCTTTTGGGTATAACTGCTTTTTTCAGATTTTTGCAGTCACGGAATGCTCCGTCCAAAATACGGACGACCTTTGACGGGATAACAATTTCCTTGAGTGAGTTGCATTTTTCAAAGGCTGATTTTCCGATTTTTGTCAATGATTCCGGAAGCTCTACGCTCTGAAGCTTTTTCTTTCCCGAAAAAGCCTTTTCTCCGATTGCCGTAACCTTATATTTACCGATCTTTGAGGGAATCTTGATTTTTTTAGCGTTGCTTTTACACTCAACAACAGTAGCAGTTTTTGCACTTATTTCATAGACAAGCTTATTTTTTGTAACTGTTTTTGCACTTGCAGAAAAAACAGTCAGAACAGTTAAAATTGAAATAATAAGAGCAAACAGAAGTGATTTCGTTATTTTGCCGTTCATTATACACTCCTCCATAATATATGTATACATATTTTATCACAGATAAAGAAAAAAAACAATAACAAACAGTCATTTTTTACCGGATTTGTTCAAAGTTAACTTTATATTAATATACCTGTAAAAACTGTAATTATCACCAAGAAAAGGGACACCTTCCGATGTCCCCTTATTCTTTCAGTTTACTCTCAAAAAGCTCATCGCGTCAACAGTTACACCGTTTACGGACACAGCTTTTGTATTATAATTGACATAAATACCCGTACTGTTATCATAGCAGGTATAATAAACATTTTTCTTGACTCTGTAATGATCTGTAATGCGTGCATCACGCAAATCTCCGAATGCTGCCGATGCCCTTTCATACTGACTCTGAGCCTCGGTTATAGAGTTAAGATAATTCGATTTGTCGGTTTTCCCTTCATCAGAAAAATCAGCAGCGTACCATTCATAATAAGGCACTGCACCGTATTCAACACAGCGAAGGAATGCTTTCTCGCTGTTTTCTTGCTTGTTAATCGGTTCGCAGGAATAATCTACAAGTCCATGTAAAATTGTCTGTATGAAAGGTACTCTTGTGCATAAATCCCTCGATTGAAGCTTTGCTGAACAAGGCAGATTAACTACAGATGAAGCGTATTTTACAGCAAAAATATTACCGTTATCTACCATAAGCCTTCCCGATGCAGAAACGGACGCCAGCTGCTTAGAAATAATATCCGCTGTATCAGATTTCAGATAAAAACCGTCGGCAGAATAATCGCCGTAAAGATATGCTGCCGCATCGTTTATACACACACCCTGCACAGGCTTTTTTCTCATAAGAGAGAGCAATGCGTTGGTTTTTTCGTCAATACCGTCTGCAGAAACAAAAACAACGATGCCATTTGTAATATAGTCTCCGTCAAGTCCCACAGCGAGCTTATCCGGGATTTTATCACTAATCGATGAGACAATACCGGCATCAGCATAAAGACTGACCGCTTCACCATCTCCGCAGGAAAGCAGCTTATCAAGATCTTTGTTTTTGCCCGGCTTACCGGAATACACACTGTCCGATCCCTCATCGGAAAGAACACCCTTAAGTCTGAGATTGATGTTCTCCACACCCTTAGCCTTAAGAGAGTCAATAATTTCCTGGGTCTGAGAGTAAGTAGTAAGTGTACCGGAAAGAATTTTTCCACCGGAATCCCTGATGCTGTTTCTCAGGACAACACTAAGATTGAATGGATATGCATTATCGCTCTCCGATGTTTCAGAAAGAAGATATCCCTTTCGTATAAGAAGCTCTCTGACCGCACCTGCCATACCTACATAATCGGCGTTTCCGTAGGAAAGGAAGCGGTAAACAATACGAAGCTTTCCATTGTAGCTTCCCTTGCAAACGTAAACTCTGTCCTCCTCATTCTTTGTAGGCGTTATTTCAAAGCTTGCGTAAACCCTGTTGTATCCGCCTTTTGAAAGAGCCTTTTGCGCCTTTACACAGGAAATTTCCTCACCCTCATCAACGAGAGCAACGAAAGCACTGTTTCCGTTTTTCATTCCGAATGCACCCAGAATGTTACCGTTTTCATAAACGGGAAGAGAAATTCCGTCAAACTTGTCGGGATTTACCGAAAGATCCACAGTTGCCCCGCATCCGTCGGGAAGAAGAATATAATCGTTTTCGTTTCCTTTGTCGCCTGAGCCGAAGAATGGAAGGATATCAATGCCCGTTACCACTACGCTCTCATCGTGTCCGGCACCCGTAAGAGCACCACAATCAGCCTCCACCGTAAGAGATCCGTCAGTAAGAGTATAAGAAACCGGAAGGAAAATATTGATTTTTGTTCCGTCCTCTAAAGTCCGATTGAAGGAATAGCTTACGGTCAAGCCGTTTTCTTTTTCCTCATAAAGAGCAGAAGAAAAGCCTACGCTGTCGCTTTGCGAAGAAAGAGTATAATATTTTCCACCAATAAGCACTGTCACAGCTACAGCAGCTGTTTTTTCATTGGCGCCACCTTCAGGAAGTGAAGACCTTAGCTTACCCGAGGCCACATCATAAACACTTACCGTACAGTTATCTTTATCAAAATAAAGCTCTATCATATCACTTCTGGCAATAAGCTTCATATTTTTTCTGTCTTTTGAAAAATAAAGCTCTTTTCTGTCATTATCAGCAGAAACTGCTATAGCCACATCCTCTTTCTTGATTATATAAGAAGAAGGAATCTCCTTACCGCAGGCAGAAAATGAAAGGAGGATAGCTACCGTCAGAAGTATTGCTGTCAGCTTTTTAAATTTATTCATCTGCGTCACCTTTAAAAACAAAGTCAGCACCCGAACGGATACCGACTGCATTATATCATAGAATTATTAAAATTTCAAATCATACTCTGACGCATTTTCATAAGTATGACTTTTTCACGCCTCGACACCTGTACCTGAGACATATTCAACTCCTGAGCGGTTTTCACCTGAGTCATTCCTTTATAATATCGCAACTCAATGAGACGTCTGTCTTTTTCTTCCAAAGAAGAAAGAACCGTGTGTAAAGCAATGCGTTCGGAAATTTCTTCTTCAGGTGAATCGACGGGAATGTCAATCTGATTTGTACCTTTCTCATCTTCGCCTGTCAATGATACGGTAGGCATTGACACGGTTATCAGCTCCGCCGCCTCACTTACCGTTACGCCCAATTTTTCGGCAAGCTCCGTAATTGTCGCCTCTCTGCCCAGCTCCTTTGAAAGCTCTTCTCCGGTCTTTACGGCATTTCTTGCTCTTTCTTTGAGGGTTCTGCCTATTTTTACAGCTCCTCCGTCACGGAAAATTCTTTTGATTTCTCCTAAAATTACGGGCACGGCATAGGTTGAAAAAGCAAAACCTCTCTCTTTCTCAAAATTATCCGCTGCTTTTATCAGTCCGATACACCCCGCCTGAAACAAATCGTCGTATTCCACTCCCCTGCCTCTGAAACGGTTGGCGCAGGAATGAACAAGACCATAATTACTGTTTATAAGCTCACTGCGGGAAAGGTTGTTTTCGGTCACTTACGGGATCCTCCTTATATCAGTTTACCCCGGATTTTTTTATCCAGAGTAACCGTAGTCCCCTTACCGACCTTGGAAATTACGTGCATTCTGTCCGTCATAGACTCCATAACGGCAAAGCCGAGACCTGCTCTTTCGCCCTTTGAGGTTGTAAAAAGCGGCTCCATTGCTTTTGCAATATTTTCAATTCCGACGCCCTTGTCACGGATTTTTACCCTGACGGTTTTATTATCGTAAAGGTTAACGGTTATGTAAATTTTCCCTTCTTTTTCTTTGTAACCGTGAACGATGGAATTTGTTACAGCCTCACTTACAGCGGTTTTTATGTCAGTTATTTCCTCAATATTAGGATCAAGGGAAGCAACAAAAGCAGACACGGAAACCCGTGCAAAGCCCTCATTGATACTTCTCGAATCAAAAACCATTTTCAGCTCATTTATGATTTTCATTTATACCGTCTCCTTTATTCTGATTTCTCCGAGCCTTTCGATGCCCGCAAGCTTCATAACCTTGTATGCTGAGGGTGAAAGGTTGTCTACTCTTATTTTTCCATTGTGGGTTTTCATAAGCTTATACCTTCCCATTACAAGACCTATGGCCGAGCTGTCCATAAAGGAAACTCCGCTGAAATCAAGAACAAGAAGTCCCGGTCGGCGCAGAATTATCGCATCGTCTATTCCCGCCCTTATAAGAGAAGCGCTGTGATGGTCTATTTCACCGTCAAGGTAAACTCTTATTTCTTTTTTAGTGTATTCAAGCTTTGCAGACATTTTCCTTCCTCCAAATAAAAAATCCGTTATGGGACTATCATAACGGATAAGAGAGTATTAATTTGTAAAAATCAGTCGTTGAAAATAATTTTTCTTATATCGCTTACAAGATAGAAGGACCCACAGCATATAAGCACGTCCTTTTCACCCGTAAGCGAAAGAGCCTTTTCATAAGCCTTTTTCGCATCATCACAGAAAAAAACATTTTTACAAAAGCTTTTTGCATATTCAGCAAGAACATCCGGCTTTTCACCTCTCAATGTGTCAGTACAGGTAAAAATCGCATTTTCACAAAGAGGCATAATTATTTCAAGACTCTTACGATAATCCTTATCCTTCATTGAAGCCATAAGCAGATTAATCCTTTTCCCTTTGAGATGCTTTTCAATCATTGCCTTCAACACCAGCATACATCCCTCATTATGACCCCCGTCGAGAATTATCAAAGGCTCTTCACTGACCTTTTCCATTCGGCAAGGTACCGTAAAATAGGCTATACCCTGTTCAATGTCCTTGCAGGTTATTTTTTCTCCTCTTTCCATCAACGCAAGTGCACATTCAGCCACAACGAGCATATTTGCCACCTGATGGTCTCCCTGAAGGGAGGTGTGAAGGTTGAGATTTTTATAACGGAAATCAGTTCCGTTTATATCACTTTTAATGATGTAAAGACATTCAATATCCGGGTAGCGAAAATCAGAGCCTTCCTTCTTTGCTCTTTCCTTAATAATCTGAAACGCCTCTTCGTTTTGTCCCTTAAAATATTTTTCTTCTGCATCCAAAGGATAAGAAACCGTTATTCCGCCTTTTCTTATTATTCCGCTTTTTTCCCCGGCAATTTCCTTGACTGTTGAGCCGAGCATTTCTGTATGGTCAAGAGAAACAGACATAATAACCGATGCCACAGAAAAAGGAATAACGTTTGTACTGTCGTGCTCTCCACCGATGCCAGCCTCCAGAACAACTAAATCGCATTTCTCCCTCTCAAAATAAATAAAAGCAAGAAGTGTGATAAACTCAAAAACAGTCGGCTTCATTTCCTGCGGAAGAAGCTCTGTTTTTTCTTTTATTTCAGCCGTAATTTCACAAAGGCTTTCATCGCTTATATATCTGCCATCAATTTGTATCCTTTCACCGAAGGCAATAACATAAGGAGAAGTAAACAGTCCCGTTCTGTATCCGCCGCAGGTAAAAACATTACTTATCGCTCCCGAAAAAGAGCCTTTTCCGTTTGTTCCCGCAACATGAATGAATTTAAGCTTTTTATGTGGATTACCAAAAAAAGCCAGAAGGTTTTCAATTCTTTCATGGTTGGGACTCTTCTGCATTTTTCTGAAAGAATAGATATATTCTATAGCCTCATTACAGGTCATTATTTCACTTCCTTAAATTATACTGACTAACCTAATTATATCTTTTCAAAGTGATATGTCAACAAGTTTTTCATATTCACTCTCACGCAGCTCCCTGACAAAACACACCTCACAAAGAGCAGAAAGAAAGTCCGTCATATCTATACCCTCAGGGCAAAGAGAACTGTAATCTCCTCTTGACTTTATACCTTCACCTGTAAGCACTCTTGCAAAAGGCAACAGCCGTTTTTCACCAGTTATAAGCAGACCTTTAAAATAAACAGGTATTACGTCACTGTGTCGGGAAATTATTATCCCTTTTTCAGGAATTGAGGAAAGTCTGTCGCTCACCATAATTGAAAGTCCGTACTCCTCCATTATCCTTCTCGTTGTCCCCTCGTAAGCTCTGATGTTATCAGTTATAATTTTCAGTTCTCCCGTAAAAGGTACAAGACGGTTAATTTCTGTATTAAGGAAGCCTTTTTTATCAATGAGCGTTATTACAGTATCCACCGGATTTGAAATGCTTTTCTCTATCAGCGATACAGCCGAGTTAAACACAAGCATATCTTTGAAATAAGCGGATGTGTATGCTTTTATTCCAAACTCATTCTTAAGATCCTTCGGAAAAATCAATCCGTCAGAAAGAGAACGACTAATTTTTTTCAGCCCTTCTGCAGGCATTCTTCCTTTATGTACAGGCACCTTAAGTTTGTAAAAATACTCATTTTCGGGAAGATTTACTCTCTCTACCGTTATTTTCTCTCTTACAAACAATCTTCTCAATCTCTTTGTAAGACTTTTTTCTCCTTCATAAAATTCAACTGTCGCAAACAAAAAAATCACCTCATACAATGCTATGAGGTCAGTGAAGAAAAAAGACTTGTCTTTTTGAGTAGGTTTAAGGTATTTTTTTTATTATTATTCTGTACTATGATTGAAGAACAGAGTACTTTTATGATACAATATAAAAAAATCAGGAGGAAATAACATGAGACTTTTACTTGCAGAGGATGAAAAAGATTTATCCAGAGCTCTTTGTGCTGTCCTCAAGCACAACAATTATTCCGTCGATGCCGTCTATGACGGTCAGGATGCTCTCGATTACGGTCTTTGCGAAAACTATGACGGAATTATCCTTGACATAATGATGCCGAAGAAAAACGGAATTGAAGTACTTAAGGAGCTCAGAGAAAAAGGAATAGATACTCCTATCCTTATTCTTACGGCAAAGGCAGAAACCGACGACAAAATTGCCGGTCTTGATGCCGGAGCAGACGACTATCTCACAAAACCCTTTTCTATGGGTGAGCTTATGGCAAGAATAAGAGCAATCACCCGAAGAAAAGCCGAATTTTCACCTAATCTTCTTACCTTCGGAAATCTTTCTCTTGACAGAGGCACCTATGAGCTTTCCGTGGGTGAAAACTCGATGAGACTCGGTAACAAGGAATTCCAGATGCTTGAAATGCTTCTTTCAAATCCCGGCAGACTTATTTCTACCGAACAGTTTATGGAACGCATATGGGGATATGAAACAGAAGCAGAAATAAATGTGGTATGGGTTTATATTTCCTATCTGCGCAAGAAGTTCACTACTCTCGGTGCTGACCTTGAAATCAAGGCAGTGCGCGGTGTAGGCTATACTCTCGAAAAAATATCGGAATAAGATCCTTTCGCTTTATGTGTACAGGAACCCTGTTGTAATATACGATGAGAAAGGGGCGGCAGTAAAACTGCCGACACTCGATTATGTTGAAAAAGCTACAGTTAAAATTCATAATTATCACTATGTTTGCCCTCGGCTCTCTTATGATTGTTCAGACGCTGACAGTTAATGCAATAAGCATTTATCAGAAGGATGTGAAAATGAGAGAAATTCTCCAGGTAATAACGGCAAACAACGGTGTTCTTCCGAAGGGCTACAACAGCACGGTAAAAGACCATTCCAACGATTTTTTTAACCCCTTCGGTAAATTTGAAATAACCCTTGAAACGCCCTATTCCACCCGATATTTTGTTGTTGAAATGCATGGAAATGTAGTGACGAGAATTTCAACGGAAAATATCGCTACCGTCAACGACAGCAAAGCGCTGGAATATACCTGCCAGGTTTACGGCACAGAGCCAGGCTTCGGAACAATCGACTCTTACCGTTATCTTTACACGCAAAACGGAGAAAAGGGAATGATTGTTTTCCTCTATTTCCGCAATGAGGTAAGAGAAATTGCAACTCTCTTTTCCATTTCTCTTACCGTAAGCTTTTTCGCTCTCCTGTTCCTTCTCGGAATTGTTTATCTGCTTTCACGCAATGCACTCAAGCCTGTCGTCGAAAGCATCCACAAGCAAAAGCAGTTCATAACCGATGCAGGGCACGAGCTGAAAACGCCCCTTACGATTATTTCTGCTGATGCGGAAGTGCTCGAAATGTGTCACGGTGAAAACGAATGGACCGAGAGTATAAAAAATCAAACCTCCAGAATGAATATACTCGTTAAAAATCTTGTCGAGCTTACAAAGCTCAACGAAGCCCAGGATACATCACAAAGATCCGGGTTCAATTTAAGCACCGCTGTAGTGGAAACAGGCTCCGATTTTGAATCAAGAGCAAAGGTCAACGGACAATCCCTCATTTTTTCAGTTACACCGGATATCAGATATTTCGGCAACGAAGCCGAAATAAGACAGCTTGTATCTATACTTTGTGACAATGCAATCAAATATGCCGACAAGGACGGTACAATAAGAATCTCCCTTTATAAGAGCGGTACAAGTATTTATCTCGACGTATTCAACACCGCCGAATATGTTGACCCGACCTCTGTTTCCCGTCTTTTCGACCGCTTCTACCGTGCTGACAGCTCCCGTTCCAGAGAAACCGGAGGCTACGGAATAGGTCTTTCCATAGCAAAGGCTATTGTTGACCGTCACAAGGGTAAAATCAAGGCGATAGCCAACGGAACGAAGGAAATCACCTTCAGAGTTACGCTTTAAGGTTGACAAAATCCGGGAAAAGTGATACATTATATAAGCTTAAATTCAGAAAAGGATTGGTGAATAATATGTCAGGCCATTCAAAATGGAGTACCATTAAAAGAAAGAAAGAAAAGACTGACGGTGCAAGAGCTAAAATCTTCACAAAGATAGGCAGAGAAATTTCCATCGCTGTACGTGACGGGGGGCCCGACCCTTCATCAAACTCAAAGCTCAAGGACGTTATCGCAAAGGCTAAGGCAAACAACGTTCCCAACGACAATATCGAAAGAATTATCAAAAAGGCTGCAGGCGAAACAGGCGGAAGTCGGAGGCCAAGCGGTCTTAAGGAAGACAAA
>JAZUMO010000047.1:0-2453 GCA_045603665.1 Acutalibacteraceae bacterium | reverse complement strand
TATGCCCGTTCTCAACGTGGCAGATGCAAAGAATGTTATTGTCTGTAACTTCGATACAAAGCCCGGCTATGCAGGTGTTCCCAATCCTCTTTATGAGAGCGAAGGCACAATTATGATGCTCGGCGATGCAAAGGAAACCGTAAGTGAGCTCACTTCATCTGTATAATAAAAGCTGAAAAATCACACTGCGGCACTGCTGAAAATGCGGTGCCGCTTAGATTTTGCATAAATACTTGACACTTTCTCTTTTTTAGTTACATTTATAAGGCCTCACCTATTGAATTTTAGTTTTTTTATGATATAATCTATTAAAATCGGAGGTGTTCATTATGAAAAAAATTTTTTCTTTTCTAATGGCTTTTATTCTTACATTCAGTGCCGCCCTGCCCTGTGTCTTCGCTGCAGATGACACCGCTGTGGCACAGGTTGCAGAAATGCTTGAGAAAATCGATACTCTTCAGCAAATGCAAAACAAAAGAAACACATTCACGGTCAGCTCAAAATACAATCACTATGATATCAATACCACAAACGCCGCCGTTATTGCCGCCCACGAAAAGGCAAAAACAGGCTATGAAAGCTATGTGGCAGATATGTTTTCAAAAAGAGCTGCCGCCAAGCAGGCTTACGATGCACTGAGTGAACAGCAGAAGGCACAGCTTGACCATGAATTGGTTGCAAAGCTCAGTAACAAGCTGCCGAATTTCTTTAAAAGCGGCACCTACTCTGTTACTCCCCGTGACGATGAATATCCCTTTGAAGCGGTTAAGATTGATGCGGGCTTCGGCTATGAGGTCAGCAATCATATGGTTTCCGGTGATATTCCCCAGACATTCGTTCTCGTTGATACCTCCGACGGAGCAACCACCTGGTCACCCGACGGTCTGTACAGCTGCGGTGAAAGCAATTTTGAGGTTGCATATTGCTGCGACAAGAAGACAGGTCTTAATTACGGCACCTACTACAAGCGCATAAACCTTGAGGACAGCAGTTATTTCGGTCTTTCCGAGGCACAGCATATAAGAGCTGTGCTGGAAAAATCCTATCCCTTTGTTACAATGGATGAAATGAGAAGCATCCTCAAAGCTGAAGGCATGGATGCGAATTTTGTTGATAGTCTTACCCGTGCCGATATGATTTCTGCTGTACAGATGGCTGTCTGGTCATATGCCAATATCAACGATGAAGCCGCTGACGGACTTGAATATTTTGCATCAATCAGTGTGCCGAAAAATACCAATCTTTATTTCACCCCTCTTCACGATTACACAAATGAAGTGTGGGACTGGCTGCCCGGAAAAAGACAGAGAACCTATGATGCCGAGGCTGAATACCGTGTAAATACTCTTGCGGAATATCTTTGCAATTTAGAGTCCGTCGAAATCAAAAGAGAACAGCTTATCATATCTCAGGTTGAGGTGCTTAAAACAAAGCTTGCCGAACACGGCGACGGCACATACGATCTTACAGTCCTTATCACCGTAAACGGTACTATTCTCGAAAATGACGACATCGAAATAATCGTTACAAGCTACAGCGAAAACGGAGAGACCGTCACAACCTCAGCTCACTCAATTGATGCTGTTTCAGGTCAGAGCACATATAAAACTGTCGTCAACACAAAGGATGCAGATACGATCAGAGTTGAGGTAAAGGGAGTTCAGGAAAAGCCGAAGGGTGTATATTTCTATGAGCCCGAAAACGGACGTGATTCCTCCCAGACTCTCGTCGGTGTGGCCAAGGGTCGTACATCTGTATATGCGGAAAACAAATTTATCTTCACTCCGGACATTGAAATCACTCCCGTCGAGCCCGACGAACCCGAAGCCGAAATACCCGAGTCAAAAAGAAATCATTACATCGTATTCGGTAAAACCGAAAAAATCGGCTGGTACAGCGTTTCACTTGACGGAGGTAAAAGCTTCCAGCCTGTATTCGGCAACTCCAATTTAGTTGTTCCCGAGGGTGCTGAGCTGATAATCAAGGCAAACGACATATTCGGTGATCCCTTCACCTTCTATGTAAACGGTGAGGCTGTTACTCCCGACGAGGACGGCTACATCAGAGTCACTGTCAAGGGCTTTATGCTTGTCGGTGCATTGGGCATACCCGTTATAGCTCCCGACGTTGAAGAGTCACTCAACTTTTTCCAGAAGCTTATAAAGGCTCTCGAGGACTTTTTCAACTGGATATTGAGCTGGTTTAAATAATTAAAAATTTCAGTCCCACCCGCTTGGGCGACACTTCACAAGGAAGTTAAGGTTTTTATTGGCTCTTTTCCGCTTAAACATTATAAAAAGCTCCCGAAATACGCGAGTATTACGGGAGTTTTATCATTTCCTTTAAACGAAAAATTTCTCAATAAAAACTGCTTAGCACCTTAAAATTCAGATACTTTTGATGCAAAACAAGGCGAAAAGCACAGAAATCCTTGCCGGATTTCGAGCATTTTT
>JAZUMO010000046.1:0-19402 GCA_045603665.1 Acutalibacteraceae bacterium | reverse complement strand
CTGCCTCTTTTTGTACTCCTTGCCGGGTGTTTTTGGGTTCCCTCCGATTATTGGCACTATATCTTGTGTCTCCTCCTTTTTTTCTTCCCCTTTCCCTATATGGGGTATATCAAAAAAACAGACTCTCCATAGAAAGTCTGTTTTTTATTATATACAATACTATTTGACCTTTACGCTCTTTACTGCGCTGTAAGCCGAATAAACAGTAGCTTTTCCGACTGTCCTGAAAGTTCTTATCCTTACGAAATACTTTTTGCCCTTTTTAAGCTTTTTCAGAGTCATCTTTGAAGCCTTGGCTTTTTTGACAACAGTTTTTTTTGTTGTCTTTTTTCCTAAATCAGCTGATGTGGAATACTCTATCTCATATCCCGTAACACCGCTTACCGCTTTCCAGGTTACGGTAAGCTGAGATTTTCCGGCACTAAGCTTTTTTAATATAGTGGGAGCAGGCTTCGTAACGGCAGACAACACTTCAGAATATCCACTCCACAATACGGTATCTTCATCCGTTTCGGTATAAGCCCTTATTCTGAACTTATATTCGGTGCCCGATTTAAGAGAAGGAACCGTCAAAGATGTTTTTCCCTCAACAAAAGCTATGCTCTGATACTTTCCTAAAGAAGAGTTGTATCTGTACACTCTGTACCCCGTTGCACCGGGAACAGCCTTCCAGGAAACCTTGACTGACGATTCGGAGACTGATGAAGCCCTGAGCGATGAAGGTGTCTGAGGAAGAATACTGAAACAAAGCTTTTCTTTGCCGGAATAATTGCCCTTGAACTTTACCGTTATAACATATTTACCAATGCTCTTTCTGCCCGGGGGATAGCTTACGGTATAATCTTTGTTAAGCACAAGGGTTTTGCCCTTTGAGTCCTTTACAGTAACAGAGGGCCATATAACCTTTCCGTTATAGCTGAATTTTTTTGCCGACAGAGAGACAGATGCAATTAACGAAATTGTTTTTTCCGCTGTTTCTTTTCCGCAACAGGAGCATACTGTTATGATTTTGCCATCTTCATCATCGGTTGCTTTTATAACATAATTTCTTTCTGTGTGACTGTTTGTGGCAGAAATGCGTTCAACCCTTCTCTCTTTGCAAACAGAGCAGATTGAATATTTGAATCCTTCCGAAGCACAGGTCGGAGCAAGAAACTCCTTCACCTGCCATTCGTGCTCACCCGTTACGGGAATTACTTCAAATTCAGTAAAGCTACACTCCGAGCAGTCGCGTCTTTTTTCTCCTTCTGTTTCACAGTTTGCCTTTCTGTAAATATACCATTGACCAAAGCTGTGTCCCTCCGCAGGAATTTCGCTTTGGGCGACAATAGTTTCCTTGCACACAGAGCAATGAGAGCCCGCTGTAAGTCCCGCCGAGGTGCAGGTGGCAGAAATCGCTTCATCAATAACAGCGGTATGACCTGTAGCCTTCAGCACTTCTGTATAGCTGTCTCCGCAAGAGCAGGTGAAGGTTTTTGTTCCTTCGGCAGTGCAGGCAGGCTCGACGGTTACTTCAGAGAAATAAGTATGGAGCCTTTTATTTTCTTTGCCGCAGGAGCATCTTCCGAAAAAGCAACAGTCTTCAGCTGAAATATTTTTGTATTCGTGATTATGTACCGTTTCAATGTCAACAAACTCTGCGCCGACCATATCAGCAAACAGCTCAGCCGTTGAGCCCTTAAAGCCTATGATTGTATGGCCGTATCCGAGTCCGCACAAATAGAAGAATTCACAATCAGGATTACATACTGTTATAGTCTCAAGATTTTCCGGAATAACTCCCTCATCAATAAGGTTAACACTTGCCGGCAAAACAATATCCTTGACCTTTGTTTGGGCGAGGCCGGGCAAAGAGGCTATACTGCTGAGGTTTTCTTCACTGAGAGCAAAGGTTATGCTTTCAAGATTATCGCACGAGTTAAAAGCCCAGCAATCTATATAGGAAACTCCGGAGGGTATTATTATCTCTCTGAGACTGTCACAATCACCAAAGGCCAGATTGTCTATTGAAGCAACACCGTCTCCTATTTCAATATCACTGAGATTACTGCAATAAAATGCTCTTTCCCCTATAGAGACTGTACTGTCAGAAATTTTAACGCTTTCCAGCCAGTTGCATTTTGCAAACAGATAGTCGTTAATTCGCGTTACGCCATCGGGAACAATAATTTGTGTAATCCTTTCACCGTCAACGAATACATTCCTTGCACCGGAAAGAAAATTATAAGGTGAAGAACCGTCACTGTCATAAGCAAATTCTATGGCGAATAAAAAATCTGTTTCAGGAAGGTAAAGGCTTTCAATTACGAAAGGCTGTGCGCCGTTGTCTCCTTCCCAATGAAAAGCCGCTTCACCGACATATCTGATATTTTTACCTGTTTTTAAGCTCTTCAGTCCAATGCAGCCGTAAAAGGCATAATCACCAATATGAATAACACTGTCAGGTATTATAATAGTATCTAATCTGTATAAATTCCTGAATGAATTCCTGCCGATTTTTGTTATTCCTTCGGGCAGGTTTAATTGTTTTACACAATAACTGTAGCTGTACCACGGAGAATCATTAAAAGAAAAGTCAGGCATAACACCGCTGCCGTCAATTTCAAGCACACCCGTTCTTATATCAAGAGTCCATGTATAATTTTTTATACTACCCGCGACGATACTTTCTTCATCAGTACCGTCCCGGTAAACATGATTGATTTCACGGCTTTCCGCATACTCTGCTGCAGCCGAAGATTTACTGCAGTATATACATACACGGAAGGCATCCTGAAATACATTATCTCCTATCAGAGTTACATTGTCAGGAATTATTATTTCTGTCAGCATTTCACAGTCATAAAATGCAGCATCACCGATTTCTGTCAGGCCTTGTCCCAGCCTTACATCCGAAAGTTTTTGACATTCCGAAAAAGCATAATCACCTATCCTCGTTACACCTTCTCCTATAACTGCACTTTCAAGACCATAACATCCGTAAAAGGAATAATTCCCTATACTCTCCACGCTATCGGGAATAGTAACACTTGTAATATTACTGCCGTAAAAAGCAAAGTCACCTATGGCGATTACACCGTCGGGGATAATAATATCCTTTGCAGGTACACCGTCAAAATAAAAGCTATCCGCAAGAGACATAGGATTGGAATAATCCTGACCGAAATCAATTCCAAGCCAGGACTTAAGCTCCGACGCATAAACATTTTCAATACCGAAGCAATAATTGAATGCACAGTTACCTATATCTGTCAACCCTTTGCCGAGGGTCAGGTTTTTCAGCTTTTCGCATCCGCTGAAAGCAGAGGAGCCTATAACCGTTACGCTGTCGGGAATTATTATATCAGACAATGCCTTGCAATTATAGAAAGCAGAATCGCCAATAGCCGTAACGCCGTTTCCTATCGAAACACAGCCGAGCTTTCCGCATTCATAAAAAGCAGAATCACCTATTGTCTCAGTTGTGTCAGGGATCGCTATCTCCGTAAGACTGTCACACACGGAAAATGCAGATTCACCTATTGTTTTAATGCCGCTTCCTAAGGTCACGTCCGAAAGATTATAGCAAAAAGAAAATGCAGAGCTTCCTATACCTGTCACGCCGTCGCTTATTGTCACACTCTTCAGGCTATAACAATTGTAAAAGGCACACGCACCTACACTTGTTACACCTTCGCTGATTACCACCTCTTCGATATCGCTCAGATAAAAAGGAGAATCAGAAGGATTCGTACAGTCTTTCATCTCACCTTCACCGCTGATAACGAGGGCCTTGGTTGTACTGTTATAGCTCCATGTAACCTTTTCGCCACAACTTCCCGTCTGAGCAAGGGCGGCGCTTGCCGAAAAGGCTGAGCAAACCACAGCCACACTCACAATAATCATAAGCCAGAGTATTTTCTTCAGATTGATTTTCATTTCATACCCACCTTGTCTTTCTGTAATAAACATAATACACTCTTATGCAAAGCTTGTCAAACAAAAAGCTACAGGCAGACCTCCCGCTGAAGGTCTGCCGTTTATACTTATAATCTGTATGCCGTAAAGAGCTTTACTTCTTTGTAGTAACAGTTAAAGACGTATAGTCCGATGCGTAATTTTTTATATAACCGGAGCCCTTCCTCAAATTAGTATAGGAGCGTACGGCAAAGGTATACGTTTTGCCCGGAGAAAGACTTTTAACGGTATATGTTGCTTTGCCGGTATGCTTACGGATAATTTTCCATTTACCGTTTTCCTCCTTGCGGTACAGACTGTAACCGTCCGCGCCCTCTGTCTTATTCCAGAAAAGAGTTACCTGCTTTTTATTTGTCTTTTTCGCCTTAAGAGCTTTTACCGTTGACGGCTTCGTTTTTACGTCAATGTATTCACTGTCTGACCAGTAGGTTTTCCTGCCTGATTTTTCCTTAGCTCTGACAGAGAAAAGATATTCCCTGCCCGGCTCAAGTCCGGTGGGAGTATAGGAAAGAGCTTTTGTGTCGGCAAGCTTTTTCCACTTGCCATCCTTCATAATATAAATTCTGTAGCCCGAAGCGCCCTCTGCTTTATTCCAGGACAAAGTAAGCTTTTTCGTTTTCACAGCCGAACAGTCAAGGCCCGAAATCTTATCTGCACCCGCTGTGATAATCACACATTCCTTCTGAGGATCAATAATCTTCTTCCCCGACTTAAGAGAATATGCTCTCACAAAAAATGTATATTCCTTGCCTTTTTCAAGCTTTTCGACGGTGTAGCTTGTACTTTTTGTGTCATCCAGCTTTATCTGTTTATTGCCGTCAAGAACATAAATTCTGTATCCCGCTGCATTTTTATCCTTTCTCCAGGAAAGAACTGCCTTAGTCGCTCTTACTGAAACCTTGACATTTTCAAGCAATGCCTGATAGTCCTGTCCGTATTTCACTTTAGAAAAAAGTCTTTTGATATCAAAGGTCTTTTTTATTCCGTCGTACAGTGACTTACTGCCCTCATAGTTTATGGAAGACAGTATTTTACATTTTTTAAAAGCTTTCTTTTCTATTTTTGTGATGCCGTCATGAAGATAAATATTCTTTAATTTCTCACAGCCGTAAAAGCATTTTTCCGGAATAACCCTGACTCCCTCGGGAACGGTAAAGCCTCCCAATGATTTACAGTATGCAAAAGCCGCCTCGCCGATTTCCGTTGTCTTCGCCGTGTTATAAACACTCGTAAGACTGGCGCAGCCATAAAAAGCTCTGTCACATATAATTGTTTCCTTTTTTGTTACCGGCAGCACGACGCGCTTAAGTGCAGTACAATCCTTGAAGGTTTTCTGAGGAAGAATAAAGCTTTCAAGCTTATCAGAATTTTCGAAAACCACCGTTTTAAGGCTTTTACAGCTTTCAAAAGCAGAAGCGACATTCCTGCCTTCTTCATCAAAAGCATAATCGTCAAAGTCAACATCTCCCCTGAGTGCGATTTTTTCAAGACCGCAATTATAAAAAGCTCTTGAGCCAAGCGAGTAAATTCTGTCGGCATTTGTGAGATTTTTAAGATTTATACAGTTTTCAAAGACCTTGGCTGAAACCCTTATGTTTTTTGCCTCAGGCAAAACAACCGTTTCCAAGGCTGTGCAGCCTAAGAAAAACTCATCTCCAAGAACAAAAGCTTCTGTATACCTGTCCTCAAATTCAACTCTTTTAAGGGCTTTGCAGTTTTTAAAATATGCATACGTATCTTCATATTCAGTAAATTTAACCCTTGCGGGAATAAGGATTGATGTAAGTCCCGAGCTGTTGAAGGCTCCGCCGCCCATAAGGATAACGGAATCGGGGATTTTAAACTCCGCAATGCTCTTACAGGCATAAAAAGCATATGCACCTATTTCGCTGATCTTTCCTTCAATGTTCACTGTATGAAGCTTCGGACAGTTACTGAACATATCGTCCGGAATATATGTAATTCCTTCAGGCAATGTAACCTCTTCCAGACTCTTCATATTTGCAAAGGCGCCCTCACCTGCACCTGTCACCGATTCAGGAAGCTCAACCTTTTTCACACTGTCAAGAACAGAGAAGGCATACTCTCCTATATATTCAATGCCCTCAGGAATATTGATAGCCTCAACGAGAGGAAAAGACTCTCTGTAAAGATAGTCGACAAAAATGCTTCTGACGGGCTTTCCGTCAATTTCGCTTACAATATTGATTTCAGTAGCAGTTTTCGCAAGCTCATCTGTTGCAAAATAATCCTCAACGGAATAAGCCTCTCCTCCGTAGCCGAGAGTATAGACAACCCCGTCAACGATTTTAAGCTCCTCGGATTCCTTATACTCTCTTAAATTAAAAGCGTTTGCAGAAGACGCACATATAACAGCCGTAAGGGCGGCAAATATTATCATTAAAATTTTCTTTTTCATATTTATTCTCCTTTTGGAAGAAGCAAACTTTTTCAACCTCATTATATATCACCGCAGTTTGCTGTTGTCAACAAAAAGGAGTCTTTTGTAAGATTTTATTTTAAAATTCGTCACTTTTCACAAAGCAAATAAAAAAGAAAAGGCAAGTCAACCGACTTACCTTTCCGTTACAATATATTACTTTTTAACTGTTCCGAGATAATCCTCAACCATCTCAACCATGCTCGGGTCAAGATTGACGATGGGAAGGTCAAGGAGCTGACGGAGTGTAAAGGGTTTTACCGCAAGCATAAGAGGGCTCTTAAGAAGCTTACCGGCAAAGCCGCCGACCATTCCCATAATATCCTCACTCTTGAGAAGATCTCCGATTGTATCGTCAAGAGAATAGCAATCATCTCTCTTTGTGCTGTCCTTTTCAACGAACCAGTTGCGAACCATTGACTTTGCACCGTCGGGCAAGGAATATTCACGGGGATATTCCTCAACGCCTTCGATAATATAGGTTTCCTTTATATCGCCGGCAGTGATGACAATTTTGTTTTCGCCTGCCTTGACGGGCATACCCTCAAACACGAAAATGCCCTCAGCGGTAACTGTCTTCTGCTTATTGTTAACCTTTATCTGTACCTTATCGCAGTTGGAGTAAACCTTAAAGGTCTGCTCACCGATTTTACGCATGGGATATCTGTCACCTACAAGATGAACAAATTTGTCATCTGACCAGAATGCCTTGTAAAGCCAGAAGGAATCCTTTCTGGTCTTTCTGTCAAAGGTAACAAGACCCTTATTGTTTCTGCCCTTTACTCCGCCCTCGTTTCTTACTGCAGAGCCGAAGTCAAACATATTCCATACATAGGAGCCCCATATCCACTTGTTGGCATTGATGCTCTTGATGTAATGCTCATGATAAAGAGCCTGATAGCCTTCGGAATAGTCGCCCTGAACGGGATCGTCGCTGAAGTAGCCGAGAACACCCTCTGCACCGTATTCGGAAATACCCATCTTAAGGTCGGGGTTGGCAGCGTGGAATTTTTCGAGCCATTCGTCAAGACCTGCGCAGGTTTTCATATACCAGCCGAAGTAGTGGTTGTAGGCAAGAATATCCGTAATTCTGTTAAGCTCGGAATCAAGGCCGCACATTGTAAACTGGGCGCAGGTAGTGGGTCTTGAGGAATCGAGAAGCTTTGCATAAGCGTTAAGCTCCTTTATGCCCTCGATAAGAGTCTCATTTTCGCTTGTTATGGTGATTTCATTCTGAACACCCCAGGCATAAATTGATGCGTGGTGCATATTCTGCTTGATAAGCTCCTCAAGCTGATTGAGTGCATTATCCTGAGCAGCCTTTGAGAAACGGGAGATAACGGGAATCTCTGCCCATACAAGGAAGCCCATTTCATCGCAAAGGTCATAGAATTCCTCTGCCTGCTGATAGTGAGCAAGACGGATTGAGTTAGCACCCATTTCCTTGATAATTTCAAGGTCCTCCTGATGCTCTGCTATGGTAAGAGCGTTACCGATTGCCTCTCTGTCCTGATGGCGGGATACGCCCTTGAGCTTAATATATTCGCCGTTAAGGAAGCAGCCTTCCTTTGCATCGAACTTAATATCTCTGAAGCCGAAGCGAAGCTCAGCCTTGTCAATGAGTGTGTCACCCTTTTTAAGAGTGGCACGGAGAGTATAAAGATAAGGATTCTTCATACCGTTCCAGAGAACGGGAGAGTCAACATGAAGCTTTTCTCTGTCGCCTGCACTTGCAACAACCTTGCCCTCAGCGTCGATAACCTCGTAAAGAACCTTTATGTCCTTTTTGTAATTACTGATAACAGCCTTTACCTTGACGTCACCGTTTGTCTTTGCTGTGACATAAACACCCTTGCTGCCGTAATCGTCGAGAGAAAAACGGGTTTCGGGAACATCGGTGATAAGATTTACCTCTCTGTAAAGACCGCCGTAAAAGGTGAAGTCAGCAAAGCCGGGATAAACCTTTTTGCTTTCGCCGTTGTCAACAACGATTTCAAGGAAGTTTTTCGGTGAGGAAAGGAAGGAGGAAATATCGAAACGGAAGGTTGAATATCCACCCTCGTGTGTACCTACCTTTCTGCCGTTGATTTTAACGGTTGCTATGCTGTTTACGCCCTTGAGCTCGAGATAGGTTGTGCCCTCATATTTCGGGATAATTCTGGTATAGGTGCAGGCGCCTCTGTAATAGGAGCCTTCGTTTGCTCCCTGACCGTCAAGGCCGTTCCAGGTATGAGGAAGATTGACCGTTTCCTTTACGCCTTCCTTACAGAACACCCAATCATTATTAAGTGCGATAATCTTTTTCATTTTTCTTCTCCTTTATGTATTACATTTATTATTTTATATAACAGCTTACTACCTCACCGATATACATACGGTGATAATCCTTCTGAGGATAATTCTTTTCGTCAATGGTTTCATCAACAAAGCCCTCAGGCTTTATATCCTGATAAGCAACCTTTTTAAGCACGATTACTATTTCGCTTTCCTCAAAGGAAACTGAGCCGTCAATTTCCACGGGAGTAAGTCCGGTCTCCTTAGCCTTGTCGCAATCTCTTCCGCTGTTTCTGCCACAAAAGGCAAGAGCCTTTCTGTACTCTTCACCGAAAAAGCTCAGAGTGAAAAGGTCATTCTTTTCCGTGAATTCATAGGTGTATCTCTGGGGACGGATAAAGCAGAAGCATACATCCTTGTTCCAAAGCTCACCCATAGCACCCCAGGAAGCAGTCATCGTGTTATAAGATTCGCCACTGCCCGCAGTAATGAGGCACCATTTGTCGTCAAAGAGAGAAACAGCATTGCCATTAAGCTCCTTGATGTCAATTTTCTTCATATACTCACCTCAATATACAATCATATGTATTTAAATTTAATATTAGCATAATTTCTTTCTTTTGTCCACAGAATTTTATTTTTTACATATTTGTTTATAATGTTTAATTATCTCTTGACTAAGGTGCAGCCACAATGATAAAATCATAATATAAAAAATAAAGGGAGATATAAATGAAAACATCCGTTACCCTCATCGGAATGCCCGGTGCCGGAAAAAGCACCGTAGGTGTCCTTCTGGCAAAATCTCTTCTCAAGGACTTCACCGACACAGACCTTATAATACAAAGAGAAACGGGAAAGAGCCTTTGCGAAATTATTGAAGAAAGCGGCACCGAAAGCTTTCTTGAAACAGAAAACCGTATCATCCTTGCCCAAAGCTTTGAAAATGCAGTCATTGCAACGGGCGGCAGTGCAGTTTACGGAAAAGAAGCTATGGAAAAGCTCAGAAAAATCAGCACCGTGGTTTATCTTTCATTACCCGTGGAGGAGCTCGAAAAGAGAATAAAGGATATTCACACCCGTGGCGTAGCCATGAAAAACGGAGTCACCCTCAGAGAGCTTTATGAGGAAAGATGTCACCTTTACGAAAAATACGCAGACTTCACCGTAGAATGTCAGGGTCTTACAGCCGAGGAGTGTGTGGAAGAGATAATAACAAAAGCAGGGCTGTAACCCTGCTTTATTTTATATTTCCGTCCTTATCACAAGTGATAGTAAGTGATTTTTCAATAGTCTTAAGAGGAACAGCAAGCTTATGCTGTTTAACGGTAAAGTTAGCTGTGGCGGTATTTTCATTTTTTGCACAGTCTTTAGAAACAAGCCTCCAGTCAGAATCATAGATATTACACCCTGCTTTGGCACTGTCACATACAGCGCTTTTTCCGTTATAGGTAAATCCGGCAGTCAGAGTAGCCATCCAAAGAAGCTTTCCCTCAGAGCTATAGTAAGAAACATACTTCGTTTCGGTAACGGTTTTATTGTTTTTCAGAAATGCTATTATCTTTTTTATAATTTCTACTACAGTTTTCAATATTCTGCCTATTCCGGACTCTCCGTTTTCAGGAAATCCCTGACCGTCACCGCTTATGTGATTATCATCTTCGCCTTCATAATCATTACCAATAAATTCATCACTTATAATAATATACGAGCCGTCCTCGAAATACTCTCTTTCACTCTGATAAGCACCGGAAGACGGCACAAAAGAAAAAGCAAGCAGCAGAATACTTAAGAGTAAAGATATAATTTTTTTCATATTATGCCACCGCCCTTTATTATACTGCTCACAGTAAGAAAGCCCTCCTCGAAATAACCGTGTGCTTCCGTGTGTACATCAATAAGACTGATTACTACAAAGAGAGCATAAATAATAAGTGCTATAATTACCGAAATAACTATCACCCTTTTTATCTGTACCTGCTTTTTTATTCTCGTGCTGTCAGCATTTACTATAAAGCTTTCAGCGATAGTTTCAGGAGTGCCGAAGTTTTTTTCGATATCTGCCAGAGTTGCTCCGGGAGCATCGGATATGTATTCCTGAACATTTTCGTCGAACTGTTTCAGAAAATCTTTCTTCTGTCTGTGTTCACATATAATCAGACGGTTTATCTGAGAATAATAATTTTTCAGCTCTTTCTCCGTTACTCCTGCCATTACCTTTCACCGCCTGTCATAAGATTGATAGCCTCTGCTATTTTCCTGTATTCCTTTAATATCTCTTCGTAATATTCCTCGCCCTTTTTCTCCAGGTGATAATATTTACGAAGTCTCTTTTTTACTATTTCATCCCTGTCCGTAAGATAACCGTTTTCCACAAAGCGGTAAAGAACGGGATAAAGGGTACCGAGAGGAAGCTCGAAGCTTCCTTTTGATTTTTCAGCCACGGCCTTTACTATCTCATAGCCGTACATATCCTTTTCCTTAAGAACGCAAAGAACTGCAAGGTCTACCGTTCCTCTTCTGAAGCTTTCTGAATTCTGCAAAGCATTATCCCTCACTGCATAGCAGCTCTTCCTTTCCCTGTTATACTTCTATATTATCACACGAACTCTGACAATTCAAGAGTAATTTGCATAATTTTATATTTTGTTACGCAAAATATATTGACAAGCAAAATAAAGTGTGCTATTTTTGAATCAAGGGTGATGCGCACACCCCCGAGAATATCACAAAAGGAGAAATTATTATGACAAGCACAATATTGAATCCTTCACTGAAAGCTTATCTTTCAAGCATTTTAGCTACATTGATTTCCTTCGTCTTTCTTTTTCTGCCCGCCAATACTGACAATGTGATTCTCACCGTCAAAGGAAGCGGCTGCGGAACAGAGGAGCTTAACGGCTCGACCTATTGCTATGTAAATGTATCTATGGAAAACAGAACAAACCGTACCGTGTGCAAGCCTGATTATGCCGTTCTGGAAAAGGAATCAGACGGAGAGTGGATTTATGTCAGTAAAGGCGTTATCCCTCAGGAGGATTACTGGACTCTCGGTCACAGCGGAACAGTCGGCGAAACCTTTTATTTCTCCCTCGGAGAAATAACCTCGCTCAATCCCGGAGAATACCGCATTACTATTCATTATACCGTTAAAAGCCTCTCTAACGGCTCCAAGGGTCAAGCAAGCACAGTATTCACCGTAAGCTGATTATTCACATCAACGAAGGTAATCTTATGTTCAATTTCATTTACAATGATTTTCAATACATATTCTTCAGAATTGAAGCCTTGCTTTTATCGGTAGCTCTGTTTTTTGTCGGATTCATATACAAGGATGCTCCCGTTGAAATTAGCTACACCGTAAGCATAAACGGCACGGAAATATCTGCAGAAGAAAGCCTCGAAATACCACTTAACGGCAGACTTGATGTTTCCTGCCTGTGTGAAAATACCGGCAGACCCTTTGAGGGAACAATCTACCACGAGCCTCAGGTATACTTTTATAAAATTGAAAACGGCGAAAAAATACCTCTTTCCCGATGGTCTTATACCACCGACGAGGTAAGGACTCCTGTTCTTGTGAAAAGCGGAGAAAAATTCACGGGAAGTGAATGCTCTAATCTTGCTCCTGATGCGCAGTCGGGAACCTACACGCTCGAAATCAGCCTTTACGGTAATAAACAGGTTTACAAAAATGTGCTGACGGTGGTATAAGCTTATTGACTACTCTTTCTCAAAATGCTATTATTTAATCATCAAAAGAGAAAAGAGGTCAGCATTATGGAAGAAAACAAAAAATGGGTAGCCTGCTGGTCTGCCGCGCCCACAAAGGGCGGTATCCACATCGGCCCCCTCATTCATCTTAATAACGGTCTGCTTTATTCCACGGCAAGAACGGTTTTAAGACCCACCCTCAAAGGAGAAAAAATCCGACTCACCTTTTCAAACCGCTACAGCAAAAAACCTCTGACGATTTCGGGCTGCTCCGTAGCCACGGTAACAAATCTCAAAAAGCACGAAACAGATACACCCGTCACCGTAACCTTCGGCGGTAAGGAGGAGGTCACCCTTCCTGCAGGTCAGGATTTAACCTCCGACGAAATCGACTTTTCCACCGAAAGCCTTAAGGAAATCGCCGTTAATATTTTCGTCAAGGCGGCAGTTATGCGCACGAAGGGTCTTTACGGAAGCGACACCTGGCTTTCCTTCGGCAATCAGACAAAAAACAAGAGCTTCACACCTATGTGGCATCTTATTTTAAAAACGAACATTGCCGTGCTGCAGACCAATCCCTTCCTCACCCGTGTTGATACCCTCGCCGACAAGGATGCCTATGCCATCGTAATTGCAGGCGACTCAACCATGGCAAACGAAATCCCCTTCCTTCTTGCCGAAAGGCTCAGGAAAATGGGCAGGGACAATGTGGCTGTTATTCAGCAGGCTATTGCCGGCAACCGCATAGGAGAAAACGGAAAAGGCATCATTGCCAATCTTTACGGTGAGGCCTTCCTCGGCAGATTTGACAAGGACATTGCAAAATGCCCCGGCGTCAGAAAGGTTATCTTCAAGGAAGGCATAAACGATATTATCCATCCCCTTTCTCTTACTGTCGGCGGTACCCCCGTAACGGCAGAAGAGGTAATCAGCCTTACCAAGGAAGCAATCCGCAAATGCAAGGAAATGGGCTGGGATATTTATGTTGCCCGAAAGACACCTCTCAAGGGCTTCGGCAAGCTCCTTCCGGGTATAAGAGATTTCACCTGGACAAGAGAAACCCAGGACATTATTGATGCCCTCGACAAATGGATAGCTGAAACCGACGAGCACGACGGACGGATAGAGACCGATTATTTAAGAGATGAAACGGACAGAGAGTGTCTGAAAAAAGAGCTGACCACCGACTTCATCCATTATAATGTTGACGGACAGAGAATGTTTGTCGAGCACATCCCCGAAGAATATCTTTAACAAAAAAGCACTCAAGGCAACTTACCTTGAGTGCTTGACTTTTATGCTCTTATTTGTTTTCTGCAGCTACAGCTTCCTTCTTTTCCTTCGGCTCATAGTCCGTATGGAAGATTGAAGGAACAAAGGGCTTCATCTCTTTAAGCTTGAGAACGATGATAAGTGTTTCAACACCTGCAAAGAAGAATACACCGCCGACAATGATAAAAAGAACATTGAGGGGAACAAGACGGAACAGGAAGGGTGAGCCTGCAACGCAGACGCCGTTGAGCTTGCCGAAGTAGGTGTGGGGGAAGGTGAACTTTTTGAACTTAACCTGTGCGACGATTGCAGCGGCGGCAAAAACAAGCACTGTAACGGCAAGCCAGCCGATGAACCAACCGGGGATAAGCTTCTGAACCACCAGAACCTTAACGGGAGTAAAGCCGATAAGACCGTCACCGATGGTATCAAGAGTAACACCGAGAACACTTGAGGTGTTGAGTCTGCGGGCAAGGAAGCCGTCGATTGCATCCGTTGAACAGAAAATAGCATAGAGAATAAGGAAGGTGTTGCTGAATTCTGTTGCGGTTAACAAAAGATAAATCGCACCGACAATTCGTACGCAGGAAAAGAAATTTGCTATGTTTTTTCGGATAAACTGTTTCATTTTATTTTCTCCTTAATTTTCGTATTTGACATATTACCGATTATAACATACCTTTCTGTAAAAGAAAAGAATTTTTTCTCACTTTTATAAAATGTTAAAAAATATGAGACACTTCTTAAAAAAGTGTCTCAACTGATTTTCAGTTTTCAGCTTTCTTTTTGTTGACGTGGAATACTGAAAGCACATCCTCAGGCTCTTTACTTGCCAGCTGAATGTAAATGATTTCAGCCACGTTAACCGTTGCGTTGACGGCAATTACTACAATCCATGCTATTACGGGCATAGCCTGCACCATAATAGGAAGAACAAAAACCACTACGCCGAGAAGTTTTCCGACATAAGTGTGAGGAATAAAGAATTTCTTGAATCTGCCGAGAGCAATGAATGCACCAACGAGAGCCAGAACAATGTCAACTAAAATCCACACAACTATCCAACCGGGAATAAGCTTTTGCACAATGAGAATTTTGAGAAGCGGCAGATATGTCATACCGTCACCTATACTGTCGAGTGCGGCACCAAGCTTGCTTTCACAGTGATACTTTCTTGCAATTCTGCCGTCAAAAAAGTCTGTAGCCGCACAGAAAACATATATAATCAAAAAAGTTTTGTCATAAAAGCTGTTGAAGGTAAATAAAAATGCCGCAACTATTATTCTGCTCGCTGACAAAATATTCGGCACGTGTTTAATAAATTTCTGCATCATATTTTCCCCTTATGTTTCAAATCCTTTATGTCATTTTACTTGAAAAAAATAAGAAAATAAAGTAGCCTCTTAATGGTTTTTAAGATAGTTAATAGTTTGTTTACATTTGTTTTGCAGTTCAGAAACAACCCTTGTAATTTTCTTCTATTATTCCGATTTGAAACAATAAATCTTTGCCTCCGTTATGATTAATTCATCCTTAAAATCCGTATTTCTTGCGTTCATCTGACTCAAAGCTGTCAAAATTCAGGCAATCAAAGCTTTCAGCAAAAAAATTTTCGGACAAAATGAAACAGCAAAGCCCTGCGGCACACACTTGTGTGTCACAAGGCTTTAAGTCTTATTTATGATATTTTGTTCCGATGGAAATTTGTATTGCCCGGTAAATCTGTTCAAGGAGCATAACTCTTGCCACCTGATGAGGGAAGGTCATTTTGCTCATTGAAAGACGGAAATTGCTCGCCGCCTTTACCTTTTCGCTGATACCGAAGGAGCCGCCGATAATAAAGGCAATACTGCTGTAGCCTCTTACACCGAGGCTTTCCATTTCTGCACTTAATTCCTCGCTTGTTTTTTGCTTGCCCTCGATGCACATAGTATAAACAAATGCTCCCTTGGGTATTTTTTCGAGTATCCTTTTTCCTTCGCTTTCGAGAGCGTTTTCTATTTCCTTTTGTGAAGGATTGTCGGAAAGCTTTTCTGCGGGAAGCTCAACAAGAGTCAGCTTACAAAGGCCCGACAGTCTTTTTACATATTCACTTACAGCGTCTCTGAGATAGCTTTCCTTAAGCTTACCAATACATATGAGAGTTATATTCTGCATTTTTTCACCTTAAAATCTTATTATTCCCTCTGTGTTTTCTCTTGGATTCACCCTGAGTATATAATCAATACCTTCTCTTGCACCTTCGCCTTCAAGAGCAGCAAAGGTTGTCTGGTAAGCGAGCTCAGGAAAATTGTTTTCTGTGCTGAGATGGCCGAGAAAAAGTCTTGAGGTGCCTTTTTTTATAAGCTTTACCGCCTCTTCGGCGCAGGCAGCGTTGGAAAGATGTCCCCTGTCGGAAAGTATTCTTCTTTTAAGATGGTAAGGATAATCCCCACTCTGAAGCATTGCAATGTCGTGATTGGATTCGAGCATTACAAGCTCCGCACCCATAAGGGCTTTTTCGACTGTGGGAGTGATTATTCCTATATCCGTTGCAATAACCGCCTTTTGTCCGTGAGGGAAGGTAATTTTGTAGCCGCAGCTTTCACGGCTGTCGTGAGGTGTTGCAAAGGAGGTAACGAATAAATCACCGACCGTAACGCCCTCTCTCGGCATAATCTCAAAGGGAAATTTGCCGTTGACGATGCCGTTTTCCTCGAGAGCAGACATCGTGCCCTCGGTGGCATAAACGGGAATTCTATAAGTCGAAGCGATTATTCTTATGCCCTTTATATGGTCGCTGTGCTCGTGAGTGACGAAAATTCCGTCAAGCTTTGACGGGTCAATCTCTCTTGAAAGAAGCGCTTCCTTGATTTTTTTTGCGCTTACTCCCGCATCAATAAGTATGCCACGGTCGCCGTTTCCGAGAAAGGTGGCGTTGCCCGAGCTTGATGAAAACAAAGAACAAAACTTTGCCATAGCTTTCCTTTCCATAAAAAAAGAGCCTGTCAGCATAAAAATCCACAAGCTCTTTTATTGATTTATTTATCCTGCGTTATTTCTTACCTCGGCTTCGCGGATTTCCTTGCGGTAAATATCCGCTCCGAGATTTCTGAATTTTTCAACATAATCCTCATAGCCTCTGTCGATATAAACAATGTTTTCGACCTCGGTAATGCCTCTAGCTATAAGACCGGCAATAATCATCGCAGCACCTGCACGAAGGTCATCGGCTTTTACGGGTGCACCCGTAAGCTCCTCAACTCCCTGAAAAACAGCGATTGTGCCGTCAACCTGAACATTGGCACCCATTCTGATAAGCTGTTCAACATATCTGAAGCGGTTATCCCACACGCCTTCGGAAACAAGGCTTGTGCCCTTTGCAACAGAAAGAAGCACTGCCATCTGAGGCTGCATATCCGTAGGGAAGCCGGGGTGAGGCATAGTTTTAAGATTGCATTTTTTGAAATTGCCGTCGGACTGTACTCTTACGGCATCGTCATATTCCGTAATCTGAACTCCGCATTCAACAAGCTTTGCGGTAATAGATTCAAGATGCTTGGGAATAACATTTTTTACAAGCACGTCACCGCCTGTTGCAGCAGCGGCAACCATATAGGTACCTGCTTCAATCTGGTCTGGGATGATAGAATAAGTACAGCCGTGCATATTGGAAACACCGTGAATTTTGATAACGTCGGTGCCCGCACCTCTTACATCGGCGCCCATTGCATTGAGGAAGTTTGCAAGGTCGACGATATGAGGCTCCTTTGCAGCGTTTTCGATAATTGTAAGACCTCTTGCCTTAACTGCGGCAAGCATAATGTTTATGGTAGCACCAACGGAAACCTTGTCCATATAAACGGCGCTGCCTGTAAGATGGTCAGCCTTTGCGTTGATCATACCGCCTTCGGTAACGGCTGTTGCGCCCAAAAGCTCAAAGCCCTTGATATGAAGGTCGATAGGTCTTACACCGAAGTCACATCCGCCGGGAAGAGCAACCTTTGCTCGGTTATAACGGCCTAAAAGTGCACCAATGAGATAATAAGAAGCACGCAGCTGCTTTGTCATTTCGTGAGGCACGATATAGGAATTAACGGTTTTTGTGTTTACTTCGATTGTATGCTTATTGATATATTTTACCTGTGCGCCCATCTGACTGAGGATTCTTACCATACAGGATACATCGCTGATATTAGGTATATTTTCAATACGGCACACATCCTGAGCAAGAAGAGTAGCCGGGATAATGGCAACTGCGGCATTTTTGGCGCCGCTTATTTCAACTTCGCCCGACAGTCTGTTACCGCCGTGAATAACAAGCTTTTCCAAAACTAAATCTCCTCTTCCGTTTTATTGTCGGAAATTTGCCAAAATCGATATATAAATCATCTTCTGAAAACCAGAAGATACAAGAGGTCGCTATTTAACTAATGTATTATAACACTTATTTTCGCAAAATAAAAGACCTTTTAAGGCTTTTTGTGAAAAATATACTAAATATATTTCCCACTGCCGATTTTTTAGTATGCACTCTATTCCTTTTCCCTATTATTATCGGTTTTTTTGCCCGTTTAATGTCTTAGAATTTTTGCCTTTTATAAAATACAATACATATATTTACTTTTAAGATTTTTAATGGTAAAATTATTCAAATGACTAAAAAAAGCAGGTGAAACCGTGAAAGCACCCCTTGCAGACAGAATAAGACCCCTGTCCACTGATGACATCGTAGGCCAGAGCCACCTTTTAAAAGAAGGTGCCGCATTAAGAAATATTATTGAATCGGGCGAGGTTCCCAACCTTATTTTCTATGGCCCGTCGGGTATAGGCAAGACTACCCTTGCGTCTATTATTGCAAGAAAAACCAACCGTAGATTCCATAAACTCAACGGCACTACGGCATCAACGGCTGACATAAAGGCAATAGTTGCCGAGCTTGACACTCTTGCCGCACCCGAAGGCGTTCTTCTCTACCTTGACGAAATTCAGTATTTCAATAAAAAGCAGCAGCAGACTCTTCTTGACTATATCGAAAGAGGAGAAATCACTCTTATTGCCTCAACAACGGAAAACCCCTATTTCTATATTCACGGGGCAATTCTCAGCCGATGCACTGTTTTTGAATTCAAGAGTGTTACCGCTGAAGAAACAGTTCCTGCAGTCAGAAGAGCCTTTGAAATTCTCAGAGAAGAAAAGAACAAGGAGATTGTCGCCGATGATGAGGTAATAAAATATATTGCCCTTTCCTGCGGCGGCGACGTGAGAAAGGCTATGAATTCGGCAGAGCTCTGTGTTCTGAGCACTCTCCCCGATGAAGAGGGCAGAATAATTATCACCCTCGAAAAAGCAAAAGAGCTTACACAGAAAAGTGCCCTTAAATATGACCGTGAGGGCGACGAGCATTACGATATACTCTCCGCCTTTCAGAAAAGTATGCGAGGCAGTGACCCTGACGCAGCTCTTCATTATCTCGGCAGACTTCTTGAAGCGGGCGATATGCCCTCAGCCATACGCAGACTTATGGTCTGTGCCGCCGAGGATGTAGGCCTTGCCTATCCGATGATTATACCTATTGTAAAGGCTGCCGTTGATATGGCGCTTATGGTAGGTATGCCCGAGGCGAGAATTCCCTTAGGCGATGCCGTTGTTCTTGTCTGCAACTCGCCCAAATCCAACTCTGCTCACATAGCCCTTGACGAAGCTATGGCAGACATAAGAAGAGGAAATTCAGGGCCTATCCCCCGTCAGCTTCAGAACAAGCAT
>JAZUMO010000045.1:0-62113 GCA_045603665.1 Acutalibacteraceae bacterium | reverse complement strand
TTTAAAAAAGAGAATAATTTTTTTAGTGAAGGTTCGGATTCATCTCCACCCGCTCGACCATATTGAGTATTCATAAGGGATTTGACCTGTGAATACTCAATTTTTTTGCTTAAAATAGAGTTTTGTATATAGTTTGATATAATTTTTATGTATCGTTGCATTCCTTTCGGAGTGCGGCTTTTTCGGGTTTTAGGGGTGCGGGTCTCCGCTCCGGTGGAGACTTTTGAATGCATTTTGCATTCAAAAGCACCGACCGAGCCGGCAGGCGAGACACCCCTAACAAGTTGGATTTGTATGCACAAATCCAGTGCCTGTTAATATTTATTCCACACTTTTTTGTTGGTTTGCTAAAGCATTTTTTCTCTTTTGTTTTGCGTTTTTGCATAAAAAATCCATGTATCAAAACTTGCAGCACGAGGATATGTAATTTGAAATATAGTGTGTTAATGTGATATACTTTTTATAACCGATGAGATACTATAAATGACCGATCAGATATAAATCAACATTTCCTCTTTTACATTTGCTATGATGGTACTGCAAATAAAAAGGAGGCTAACGTAAATGCAAGAAATAAAAACAGTTGAGCTTGTCAAAAGATACAAAAATCTAACTGCTGTGAATAAGCTTAATTTAGAAATACATCAAGGGGAACTATTTTCTCTGTTAGGTGTTAACGGAGCAGGAAAAACCACAACGATAAAGATGTTAACCTGTATAACAAAACCAACGGATGGTGATGCATTTATAGGTGGATACAGTGTAACCAAACAGCCCGAACTGGTAAAGCGATTGATTGGTGTATCACCTCAGGAAACTGCAGTAGCACCGAATCTTTCAGTTAAAGAAAACCTCGAATTAATATGTGGCATCCACGGATTTTCAAAAGAAAAAACCAAAATAAGAATCAAGGAGCTTTCTGAGCAATTTACTTTGGATGCTGTTTTAAGGAGAAGAGCAGGCAAGCTGTCGGGTGGATGGCAACGCCGTGTAAGTATTGCGATGGCACTTATCAGCGAACCGAAAATTATGTTTTTGGATGAGCCTACTCTTGGTCTGGATGTTATCGCACGGCATGAGCTTTGGGATATGATTCGCTCTTTGAAGGGAAAAGTAACCATTATTCTTACAACACATTATATGGAAGAAGCAGAATCACTTTCTGACCGTATAGGTATAATTAAAGACGGCAATCTTCTTGCTGTAGGAACTGTAGAAGAATTGAAGACAGTGACATGTGCAAATGACTTTGAATCAGCCTTCGTTTCTATAGTGAAGGAGGGCGCATTATGAGAATGTTGACATTTGCAAAAAGGTGTACAAAGGAGATTTTACGCGACCCGATAAATCTTGCCTTCGGTTTAGGATTTCCTTTAGTTTTATTGCTTCTTCTGAGTAGCCTGCAGAAAAATATCCCCGCAGAATTGTTTGATATTGACACACTTACGCCCGGCATTACGGTGTTCGGTTTGTCATTTATGACACTCTTTTCAGCAACGTTGGTTGCTAAAGACCGTGAAAGTGCTTTTTTGCAGAGATTGTACACTACACCGCTCAGCGGCTTTGATTTTATCCTTGGTTATATGCTGCCGCTTTTACCAATTGCCATCGGGCAGACAGTTATTTGTTATCTGTTTGCGATTCCTTTGGGATTGACAGTCAGCATAAACATTATTTATGCTATAATAGGTATAATACCAATGGCTGTATTCAATATAACGTTAGGGCTTTTGTGCGGCAGTATCTTTGGTGTTAAACAGGTCGGTGGTATTTGCGGTGCATTGCTCACTAATCTCTCTGCGTGGCTTTCGGGAGTGTGGTTTGATTTGAAGCTTGTAGGCGGCTTTTTCGAAAAAATTGCCAATGTGCTGCCCTTTGTTCACGCAACAGAAATGGAAAAAGCATTGTTCAACGGTAACTTTGAGCTTATATTGGCTCACATTCTGCCGATTCTTTTTTACAGTATATTTATAACTGCGGTTGCTGTGCTTTGTTTCCTCAGACAAATGAAAAAACAATAAGGATTTGATGCGATGAAATACAAACTCATTATAGATAAAGATGCAGACGAAGAGATAATTGCAAAGGTTCACGCTCCTTCTTCTCTTACCGAACAGATAGAAAATCTTGTCTGTAGTTTTTCAGGTGCAGAAAGCATTATGGGATACCATGATGACGAGATGAGAAAGCTCTTATTCTCTGAAATAGAGTGTATTACTGTAATTGATAAAAAGGTAATTGCCATTGATACAAACGGCAACCGTTTTTCACTCAAAGAAAGACTGCGTGATTTAGAGAATATTCTGCCTTCTTATTTTATACGCATCAACAAATCTACCCTTGCCAATGAACACCGTATTGAGCGATTTGATGCAGTATTCAGCGGTGGGGTGGATGCAGTATTCAGATGCGGTTACCGTGAGTATGTTTCAAGGCGTTGTTTCTCACAAATAAGAAGGAGGTACGAGGGAATATGAAAAGATTTGTTACGGAATTTTTTCGCAGGGGTCTGATTGCTTGCGGTTTCGGACCGATTGTTCTCGCAATTTTATATCTGATTCTGCATTATAAAGGCTTGATAGATACATTAGCAGTCAATCAGGTCTGTATAGGGATTTTTTCGATAACTGCACTTGCCTTTACAGCAGGCGGTATGAATGCTGTTTATCAGATAGAACGCCTGCCCTTGATGGTGGCAATTCTGATTCACGGTGTTGTTTTATATATCAGCTATTTAGGTACTTATCTGCTCAATGATTGGCTCGAGTTGGGCTTGACACCGATTTTGGTTTTCTCCGGTATTTTTGTTACCGGCTATCTGGCGGTCTGGGCAATTATTTATTGCGTAATTAAAAAAAACACAAAAAAGCTTAATGAAATGCTGAAAGAAAAACAGCAAGGTCTAATAGATAATAAAGGACAGTCCAATTAATTGTTTTTAACTGCTCTCTCCGTGGGGCAGTTTTTATTCTTAATCAAAAATAATCCCTTATGAACACTCCGACTATTTAAATAAAGAGTACTCACTTAATTTTTATTGCTTCTTGGTTCCCGAACCGAGAGGTGAGGGGATAACACAAAATTTTAATCTTATTACCTTGATTTATTTGTATTTAGGTGTATAATAGTTATTAAAGAAAATATTGAAAGAAAGAGGAAATACAAATGAACAGTAATGTAACAATTTTTGATCATCCCCTAATTCAGCATAAACTTTCAATTCTTCGTAACAAAGAGACAAGTTCAAAGGATTTCCGTGCTCTTGTTTCTGAAATTTCAACTCTTATGTGTTATGAAGCGACAAGAGATCTTCCTCTCGAGGATGTTGAAATCGAAACACCGATCTGCAAGATGACAGCAAAGCATATCTGCGGTAAAAAGCTCGCTATCGTTCCTATTCTCCGTGCCGGTCTCGGTATGGTTGAAGGCATCAGCTCACTCGTTCCCTCGGCCAGAATTGGTCATATCGGCCTTTACAGAGACGAAGAAACTCTTACACCTGTTGAGTATTATTGCAAGCTACCTAAGGATATCGGTGAAAGAGATGTTATTGTTGTTGACCCTATGCTTGCAACTGGTGGTTCAGGTATTGATGCTGTGTCACAGATAAAGCTCAGAAACCCCCGTTCAATCAAGTTTATGTGCATTATTGCTGCTCCTGAGGGTATTGAAGCATTTACCAAGGCTCATCCCGATGTAAGCGTATATTGTGCTGCGCTTGACGAAAAGCTTAACGAAAAGGGCTATATTGTTCCGGGTCTCGGTGATGCCGGTGACAGAATTTTCGGTACAAAATAATTTTTTGAATCTGATGTTAAACCGTTGTGTCGTTTTGTGATGCAACGGTTTTGTGTTAGCACTTTAAAAAGTTAAAGAGATTTATCCTTTTTTTAGAAAAAAACTATTGACAAATCTTTTTTCAGGTGATAAAATGCTTATCAATATCACAAATGCGTTGAAGAAATTATGGATTATCCTTCCATACTTACAGAGAACCGATGGTTGGTGTGAATCGGCAGATGCGGATAATTCAGTCTCGTTTCAGAGCAGGACTGTTGAAGGCTTTATGTTGTGTAGGCAGTCACGGATGCCCCGTTATCATGGCTAAAGGCTTGTCAGAGCTTTGAAGAGTGACTGTCGATGACAGTAAACAAGGTGGTACCGCGGATTTAATTCGCCCTTGAAGTTACTTAGTAATTTCAAGGGCATTTTTTCTTGTAAATGTGATAAATTTATTTAAGGAGTCTTTATTATGGAAAGAGTATTAATTGCAGACGTAACACTTAAGGAAGCGGCTAAATCGGCCGATTATTCTCTCTCGTTCAGAGAGAAAATTGAAATCGCAAAGCTACTCGATAAAATTAATGTAAGTGTAATCGAGCTGCCTGCAATAAAGAAAGAAAAGACAGATGTTCTTCTTATTAAATCTATCGCTTCCTGTGTTAAAAACAGCGTAATAGCTGTACCTGTATCTCTCGCTGAGGAAGATGTTGAAAGAGTTGCTGATGCTCTAAAAAATGCCGCAAAGGCAAGAATTCAGATTGTTGTTCCCACATCAACTGTTCAGATGGAGTATGTTTGCGGAAAAAAGCCTCCGATGGTTCTTGAAATGATTGTCAGACTTGTAAAAAAAGCAAAAGAGCTTGTTTCTGATGTTGAGTTTATAGCTGAAGATGCCACAAGAAGTGAGCCGGAATTTTTAACAAAGGCTATTGATGCGGCAATTTCAGCCGGTGCAACAACCATTACTCTCAGTGATGCAGCCGGGACAATGCTTTCCGATGAAATTAGTGTATTTATCGATGATGTGAAAGCAAGTGTTCACGAAAGTGACGATGTTAATTTCGCAGTTCAGTGCATAAACACTCTCGGAATGGCTTGCGCCTGTACCGTAACAGCAATCAGAACCGGTATCAATGAAATCAAAACATCTGTAATTGCTTCAACTGATGCCGCATATCTTGACTCTATATGTAAGGTTATCGGTGTTCACGGCGATGAACTCGGCTGTGAATGTAACGTGAAAATTACTGAGCTTGGCAGAGTATCGAAGCAGATTGAATGGATACTTTCATCTAAGAATACAAAGAGCACAGGTCTCAGCAGTGTGGCTGATTTTTATGCTGATGATTTTGTTCTCAATGAGCACGATGATATTGCTGAGGTTACCAAGGCTGTAAAAATGCTCGGTTATGATCTTTCTCAGGAAGATATTTCAAAAGTTTTTGAAGAGTTCAGACGTATCAGCGGCAAAAAGAATGTAGGCGCCAAAGAGCTTGATGCCATTGTTGCCTCTGCCGCTTTGCAGGTACCTGCAACATATGTAATCGACAGCTATGTTATAAACAGCGGTAATGTTATTTCTGCAACAGCAAATATCACTCTTAATAAAAATGGAGAAAAGGTCAGTGGTCTCAGCATTGGTGACGGCCCCATCGACGCTTCCTTCCTTGCTATCGAACAGATTGTGGGACACCATTATGAGCTGGATGATTTCCAGATTCAGTCTGTTACCGAAGGCAGAGAGGCAATGGGTTCAGCTCTTGTAAAGCTCCGTTCAAACGGAAGACTTTATTCCGGCAAGGGTATTTCAACGGATATTATCGGTGCAAGTATCCGTGCATATCTTAATGCACTTAACAAAATCGTTTATGAGGAGGCTTAAGTGATGACAAATCTTTCTTTTTCAATCAACGGCTGGCAAGACTATTCATGGCAGGACTTTGTGACTCTCGCTGAGGAAAACGGCTTTACGGGAATAGAGCTTCATAACATTATCGGCTCTTCTTTTTCAGAAAAGGACGGACCTTTTCATAAATATAACTCAGCTGCAACTGTACGTGCATTGAATGATAAGGGGATTTCCGTTCCTTGTGTCGACATCAGTGTTGACGTTTCTGATATAAATATTGACGGAAACTGTGAGCATATCAGAAAGTATATTGAATTTGCTTCTTCAATACGTTCTCCTTATGTGAGAGTATATGCTTCGGGAGAAAGTGAAAATGCAAATGAAAATGTACTTGCTTGTCTTGGCAAAGTTACCGATTTTGCTGCTGAAAAGAATGTAACTATCCTTATTGAAACAACAGGCATGTTCAGAAATACAGCTGCACTTCGCGACATACTTATTGAGTTTGCAAGCGATTCCGTTGCTGCCTTATGGGATATGTACCATACGTTTTGTGAAGAGGGGGAAGATCCCGAAAAAACAATAACCAACCTTGGTGCGTATATCAAGCATGTTCATATCAAGGATTCGGCAGTAATTGACGGAAAGCGTGAATATTGCCTTATGGGTGAGGGTGAAATTCCGACTGAGGTTATGATCAATGCTCTTGCATCCGTAAACTACGACGGCTTCATTTCTCTTGAATGGAATCCCGACTGGATGGAGGATCTTAAGGAAATTGATGTAATTTATGCTCACTATTTCCAGTATATGCAGCAGTTCCAGTCTCCCTCAAGAAAAAAGAGTCATCTTTATTGGAATAAGAGGGGCACTGGTAATTTCGTATGGAAAAAAGAAGCTCTTATTAAAAAGACCTTCTCTCAGGTGCTCGACACAATGGTTGAGGAATTTCCTGACCAGTACGCTTTCAAATATACTACTCTTAACTACACAAGAACCTATGCACAGTTCCGTGATGACGTTGATGAATGCTGCAGAGCCTTCCTTTCATTAGGTGTTAAACCCGGCTCACATGTGGCAGTTTGGGCAACAAACATTCCCCAGTGGTATATTGCTTTTTGGGCAGCAACAAAGATCGGTGCAGTTCTTGTAACTATGAATACCGCATACAAAATTCACGAGGCTGAATATCTTCTCAAGCAATCCGATACTCATACACTTATTCTTATTGAGGGCTACCGTGATTCTCATTATGCCGATATTATCGGTGAGCTTTGCCCTGAGCTTGAATCTCTTGAGCCGGGCAAGCCCTTACACAGTAAAAGACTTCCCTTCCTTCGCAATGTTATTACCGTCGGCTTCAGAAAGAAAGGCTGTCTTGAATGGGACGAGGCTGTTGCAAGAAGTGAAAATGTACCTGTTGAAGAGGTTTACCGTATTGCAGCAACAGTTAACCCCGACGATGTATGTAATATGCAGTATACATCAGGCACAACAGGCTTTCCTAAAGGTGTTATGCTCACTCACTACAATGTTGTGAATAACGGTAAGTGTATTGGCGACAGAATGGATCTTTCCACTGCTGACAGAATGATGATTCAGGTGCCTATGTTCCATTGCTTCGGTATGGTTCTTTCCATGACCGCATCAATGACACACGGTGTTACTCTTTCACCCATACCTTATTTCACACCGAAGCCGTCTCTTGCCTGCATAAACCAGGAAAAGATTACCTGCTTCCACGGTGTTCCCACAATGTTTATTGCGCTTCTCGAGCATCCTGATTTCGAAAAAACGGATTTTTCTTATATGAGAACGGGAATTATGGCAGGTTCACCTTGTCCGATTTCTGTAATGCAGGATGTTGTTGACAAGATGAATATGAAGGAAATTACCATCGTTTACGGCCAGACAGAAGCATCGCCCGGATGTACAATGAGCTCAACTGATGATTCTCTTGAGGTAAGAGTAAGCACCGTCGGTCGTGCGCTTCCCGAAATTGAATGCAAGATTGTCGATCCCGAAACCGGTGAGGAGCTTCCCGTTGGTGAAACAGGTGAATTTGTAGCCCGTGGCTATAATATAATGAAAGGTTACTATAAAATGCCAAAAGCAACTGCCGAAGCAATTGATAAGCAGGGTTGGCTTCATACGGGTGACCTTGCCTGCAAAACCGAGGATGGCAATTATAAAATCACCGGCAGACTTAAGGATATGATTATCCGTGGCGGCGAAAACATCTATCCTAAGGAAATCGAAGAGTTTATCTATACACACGAAAAGGTAAAGGATGTACAGGTTATCGGTGTGCCCGACGAGCAGTACGGTGAAGAAATTGCTGCCTGGATTGTTCTTAAGGATGATGAGACAATGACCGAGGAAGAAATGAAGCAGTATATCCGTGATCATATGGCAAAGCACAAGGTTCCCAGATATATTGATTTCGTTGACGGCTTCCCAATGAATGCTGCAGGTAAGATTCTCAAATATAAAATGCGTGAAGAGGCTGTTAAAAAGTACGGCCTTCAGAAAGCAGATTCTGTTGTTACAGCTTAAGAAAGAGTGATAAGGTGAATTATCCCATTATTGACTGCCATTGTCATGTCTATCCCGATAAAATAGCCGATAAGGCTGTTGAAGCGATTCACAAATTCTATGATCTGCATATGGGCTACGACGGAAGATATTCAACCCTTACGTCTCACGGTGAAAAAAACGGCATAAGTCATTTCGTTGTCTTTTCCGTTGCAACCGTACCCGGACAGGTTCAAGCAATTAATAACTTTATTGCTGATACCGTTGAAAAGAGCAATGGTATTATGACGGGCCTTGGTTCCTTGCATCCCGATTCTCCCCGCCTTGAAGATGATTACAACCATATAAAGGCTTTGGGACTCAAGGGTGTCAAGCTTCACCCCGATTTTCAGAAAATTGCCATTAATGACAAGCGCTGTGAAAAAATCTATGACCTTTGCAGGGGTGATTTGCCGATTCTTCTTCATACGGGGGACAGCAGATATGATTTTTCCAATCCCGACAGAATGGCTGAAATTCTTGAAAAATATCCCGACTTAACAGTTATAGGTGCGCATTTCGGAGGATGGTCAGTATGGGATGAAGCAGTAAGCAAGCTTTGCGGTTATCCTAATTTTTATGTTGACTGCTCTTCGTCTTTCGATTGGATGACATCCGAAAAGGCTGAAAAAATCATCAAAGCGTACGGGGCAGACAGAGTTTTGTTCGGTTCTGATTTCCCAATGTGGGACTATGAAAGTGAACTTTCGAGATTTTTTGAAATTAATCTTACTGAGTCCGAAAGAGAAAAAATCCTTTATAGGAATGCGGCAAAGCTTTTCGGAATTGAAGGTGTAAAGTTTTTGTGATTTTTTATGAAAAAATTATAATTTGATATTGACAAAGGCGTTTTAAAGTGTTAAAATCTTTTCAAATTAAATAAAAGGCTATGACGAAGACGGATGAATCGGAGCATTAACAGAGAGCTGACGGTGCTGGAAGGTCAGTATTGCGAATTTTCAAATCCCATCACTTCTGAGCTGAAAGGGCGAAACAGCAGTAGTTCTTTCCGTGAATGCTACGTAAGTGCATAGAGCTTGTATGAGCTTGAAGGGGCGGTTATTCCGCAATTTGAGTGGTACCGCGGGTATTGTATTTATACTCGTCTCAAAGTTATCTTTGAGACGGGTTTTATTTTTTGCAAAATAATTATTAAGGAGACAACTTTATGGAACTTAATAAAATGAATAACGAATTGAAAGAAGTAGCCTTCAGAATCAAGGAAATGCGTGAAATTGCAGGCTATACACCCGAAGAAATGGCTGAAAAGGTTGACATCAGCACGGAGCAGTATATTTCTTATGAAATGGGTGCTGACGACTTTCCGTTCTCTTTCATTCACAAATGTGCAAAGGTTTTCGGCATCGGTAAAACTGACCTTCTCGAAGGCCGAAGCAGCAATCTTTCTTCCTACACAGTTACCAGAAAGGATCAGGGAAAGATAACCTCTAAGGAAGACGGTATCGAAATTAATCATCTTGCTCTTCTTTTCAGAAACAAGCTTGCTGAGCCTTATCTGGCAAAGTATGAGTACAAAGAAGAGCTTCAGAATGTTCCCATTAAAACTATGACCCACAGCGGACAGGAGTTTGACTATGTTCTTTCCGGTAAGCTCAAGGTAAGAGTCGGTAACCATACAGAGATTCTCGAGGAAGGCGACAGCATTTATTATAACAGCTCAACGCCTCACGGTATGATTGCTGTCGGCGGTAAGGACTGCCACTTTATTGCCGTTGTCGTTGCCGGTGAAGAGAATAAGACAGTTATTGAAGCACCCGAAACTCTTCATTCAACAAAGACAGATCACGAGCTTGTTGTTAAACAGTTCATTGAGACCGAAGAAGATGAAAACGGTATTCTTAAAAAGCTTGATTATAAGAACGAAGACAAATTCAACTTTGCATTCGATGTTGTTGATGCTGTTGCCGATAAGTATCCTGATAAGCTTGCAATGCTTCATATTTCAGGTGATAAAACTGAAAGAAGATTTACTTATAAGGATATGAAAAAAGAATCAGCCCGAGCTGCAAATTATTTTATCAGCTTGGGTATCAAAAAGGGCGACAGAGTGATGGTTGTTCTTAAGCGCCATTATCAGTTCTGGATCTGTGCTCTCGCACTTCACAAAATCGGTGCAATCATTATTCCTGCAACAAATCAGCTTGTCGAGCATGACTTTGAATACAGATTTGAGGCTGCAGGTGTCTCTGCAATCATTTGCACAAGCGACGGACAAACTTCTGCTCAGATAGAAAAAGCTGCAGAAAAATATGACGGCCTGAGCCATAAAATTATTGTCGGTGCCGACAGAGAGGGTTGGCATAATTTCGATAAGGAATACAAGTTCTTCAGAAGCATTTATGAAAGAACAGAAGAAACAGCCTGTGGCGATGATACAATGCTTATGTTCTTTACATCGGGAACAACCGGTTATCCGAAAATTGCTGCTCACGCTTACAAGTATGCTCTCGGCCACTTTATTACCGCTAAATACTGGCACTCAATCAAGCCGAGCGATCTCCATCTTACGATTTCCGATACCGGTTGGGGTAAGGCACTCTGGGGTAAATTCTACGGCCAGTGGATGTGTGAAGGTGCCGTGTTCACTTATGACTTTGACCGTTTTGATGCTGCTGACATCCTTCCTATGTTTGCAAAGTATCATATCACAACCTTCTGTGCACCGCCTACAATGTACAGAATGCTTATCAAGGAAGATCTTTCAAAGTATGATCTTTCATCTATCAGATATGCAACAACAGCTGGTGAGGCACTTAATCCTGAAGTATTCCATCAGTTCCATAAATCAACCGGCCTCGTAATTATGGAGGGCTTCGGTCAGACTGAAACCACTCTTACTATTGCGAATCTTGTTGGTACAACACCGAAGCCGGGTGCTATGGGTAAGCCCGTTCCCTGTTATGATATTGCAATTGTTGATCCTGACGGTAAGGAATGTGCAGTCGGTGAAACAGGTGAAATCGTTGTAAGAACAGATAAGAAAGTACCCTGCGGTCTTTTCAAAGGTTATTATAATGCTCAGGACAAGACTGATGAGGTCTGGTATGACGGAATGTATCATACCGGTGATACAGCATGGTGCGATGAAGACGGTTACTATTGGTATGTCAGCCGAATCGACGATGTTATCAAGTCATCGGGCTACAGAATCGGACCCTTCGAAATCGAAAATGTTATTATGGAACTTCCTTATGTTCTTGAATGCGGTGTTTCTGCTGCTCCCGACGAAATCCGAGGCCAGGTAGTCAAGGCAAGTATCGTTCTTACAAAGGGTACTGAGCCTACAGAAGAGCTTAAAAAAGAAATTCAAAATTATGTCAAAAAGAATACTGCTCCTTACAAATATCCGAGAATAGTTGTCTTCCGTGACGAGCTTCCCAAGACAATCAGCGGTAAGATTCAAAGAAATAAGCTTTGATAATTTCTTTTAAGTTATTGAAAAGTGAAAATATTTGTAATATAATAAAGGTTATGTTGTTATGACAAATAAACGGATAATTCTTTTTGCTGGCCATTACGGAAGTGGAAAAACTAATATTGCGGTCAACTATGCTTTTAAATTAAAGGAAGACGGGTTTCCCGTTCTTATAGCAGACCTGGATATTGTAAATCCCTATTTCCGTACAAAGGACAGCGAAAAGGAACTTAATGAAAATGGGATAGAGCTTATCTGCTCCGATTTCGCCAATACGAATCTGGACATACCTTCCTTGCCGAAAAATTTATACCGTGTGGTCAATGATAAAAAATTCCGTGCGGTTATGGATATCGGCGGTGATGATGCGGGTGCTGTGGCGCTCGGAAGATTTGCTCCTTATATCAAAGACGAAAACGATTATGAGATGATTTTTGTTGCAAACTTTTTCCGTCCTCTTACACGTACTGCTGAGGAAGCTTTTGAGGTTATGAAGGAAATTGAAGCAGCGTCATCGCTTAAATTCACGGCAATTGTCAACAATTCAAATCTCGGTGAGGCGACAACTGCGGAAAATATTGTTTCAACCTTCTTTGAAACGGAAAAGCTTTCTGCTTTAAGCGGACTTCCCGTCTTGTTTATAAGCTGTGAAAAGAGTTTTTACAACAGTATAATAAATGAAGGAAAAGAGATTTTTCCTTTGAAATTACAAAAGAAACTATTTTAAATGGAGGAATTACTGTGCCTAAAGTTACGTTTAAAACAGATTTGTGCAAGGGTTGCGGACTTTGCGTTCTTGCCTGTCCGAAAAAAATTCTTGTTATTGCAAAAGATAAAATCAATGCAAAGGGCCATACCCCCGCAGAAATGACCGATGAATCCAAATGCATCGGTTGTGCCTTCTGTGCAACAATGTGTCCTGACTGCATTATCAAGGTAGAAAAGTGAGGTGCTGAAAATGGCTGAAAAAGTTCTTATGAAAGGTAACGATGCTATTGCCGAAGCCGCTATTCTTGCTGGCTGCCGTCATTACTTCGGTTATCCTATTACTCCTCAGACGGAAATTGCCGCTTATATGGCAAAAAAGATGCCTAAGATTGGTGGCTGCTTCCTTCAGGCTGAAAGCGAGGTTGCTGCAATAAATATGGTTTACGGTGTTGCAGGTACAGGCAAGAGGGTTATGACCTCATCCTCAAGCCCCGGAATTTCTCTTAAGGCTGAAGGTCTTTCTTATCTTGCAGGCAGCGATCTTCCTTCTCTTGTTGTCAATGTTCAGCGCGGAGGTCCCGGCCTCGGAGGCATCCAGCCCTCTCAGTCTGACTATTTCCAGGCAACAAAGGGCGGCGGACACGGCGACTTCAGAATGATTGTTCTTGCTCCTTCCTCAGTTCAGGAAATGGCTGACCTCACAATCAAGGGCTTTGACCTTGCTGAAAAATACAGAATGACATCAATGATTCTCGCTGACGGCACAATGGGTCAGATGATGGAGCCGGTTTCTCTTGAAGAGGTCAAGGTTAACGATTACGATAAATCATGGGCTGTAACGGGCACAAACTGCGAAAGAAAGAAGAATATCATCAATTCTCTTTCGCTTGTTCCCGAAGAGCTTGAAAGACTCAACTTCGCAAGATACGAAAGATATAAGGCTATCGAAGAAAACGAAGTTATGTTTGAAGAATATATGATGGACGATGCCGAAATCTGCATCGCAGCCTTCGGTATTGCTGCAAGAGTTGCAAAAAATGCAATCAATGCCGCAAGAAAGGAAGGCATTAAGGTTGGTCTTATCAGACCTATCACACTCTGGCCCTTCCCCTGCGAAGCTTTCAGAAAGGCTGCTGATAAGGTTGATTGCTTTGTTTCTGTTGAGCTTTCAATGGGTCAGATGATCGAGGATATCAGACTCGCAAGCGAATGCAAAAAGCCTGTATATCTTTGTAACAGAGTCGGAGGTATGATTCCTTCGCCTGAAATGGTGCTTGAAGCAATTAAAGAACATTCAAAAGGAGGTACAAAATAATGGTAGTATTTGATAAACCCAAATCACTTGCTGATGTTCCTCTTCACTATTGTCCCGGTTGTACACACGGTATTATCCACCGTCTTGTTGCCGAAACAATTGACGAGCTTGGTATTGAAGGAAAAACAATCGGTGTTGCCCCTGTAGGCTGCTCAGTTCTCGCTTATAATTATTTCACCTGCGATATGGTTGAGGCTGCCCACGGCAGAGCTCCCGCTGTTGCAACGGGACTTAAGCGTTCTGATCCTGATAATCACATTGTCTTTACATATCAGGGTGACGGTGACCTTGCTTCAATCGGCATGGCTGAAACTGTTCATTCAGCAGCCAGAAACGAGAATATAACAATTATCTTCGTTAATAATGCAATTTACGGTATGACCGGCGGTCAGATGGCTCCCACATCTCTTCCCGGTCAGGTAACTCAGACTTCACCCTACGGCAGAGATACAAGTCATTGCGGCTTCCCTGTAAAGGTTTCCGAAATGCTTTCACAGCTTGACGGTGCAGGTTATATCGAAAGAGTTGCAGTAAATAACGTAAAAAACATCAGAAATGCAAAGAAGGCTATCAAAAAGGCTTTCCAGAATCAGATCGATAAAAAAGGCTTCTCACTTGTCGAAGTTATTTCTACCTGTCCCACTAACTGGGGTATGACACCTGAAAAAGCACTTGAATGGGTTGAGGAAAAAATGATTCCTTATTATCCTTTAGGTGTCTATAAAGACAGAGATGCAGAATAAGGAGGGGACAAAATGAGTACAACACAGATTTTAATCGCAGGCTTTGGCGGTCAGGGCGTTCTTTTTGCAGGTAAGTTCCTTGCATATAAAGGCCTTTTAGACGGCAAGCAGGTTTCATGGCTTCCTTCATACGGTCCCGAAATGCGTGGCGGTACAGCTAACTGCAGCGTAATTATCAGTGATGAGCCCATCGGTTCACCTATCGTTACTGCTCCCGACTGTCTCGTTGCAATGAATCTTCCTTCTCTCAAAAAATATGAAAATGATGTAGTATCCGGCGGTATTATCATCATTGATTCAACTCTTATCGGTGAAATGCCTGAAAGAGATGATGTAAAGGTATTTGCTGTTCCTGCAACAAAGATGGCAAACGACGAGGGCTTCTCTACTCTTGCAAATATGATTCTTATGGGTAAGCTCAGCAAGGAATGTGATGCATTCACATTTGAGGGCACTGAGGACGTTCTTAAAAAGGTCGTTCCCGCTAAGAAGGCAAATCTTACTGAAATTAACTTTAAGGCTCTTAAAACGGGCTATGATTATTAATTAAGAGGTGTTTAAAATGGAAATTAAAATTACCAGAACAACTTCACCCAAAGCAAAGCCTGCCAAAGGTGAAAAGCTTGGCTTCGGTCATATTTTTACAGACCATATGTTCGTTATGAACTATACAGAGGGCAAAGGCTGGCACGATGCAAGAATTGAACCCTACGGCGATATTTCTCTTGCGCCCAGCGCAATGGTTTTTCATTACGGTCAGGAAATGTTTGAGGGTCTTAAGGCTTACCGTGGCGAGGATGATAAAATTTATCTTTTCCGTCCCGATATGAACGCTAAAAGAGCAAACGCTTCAAACGAAAGACTTTGCATCCCCGAAATTCCCGAAGATATTTTTGTTGACGCAGTAAAGGCTGTTGTTGACATTGACAGAGATTGGGTACCTTCCGACGAAGGAACATCTCTTTACATCCGTCCTTTTGTTATTGCAACTGATGAATTTCTTGGTGTTGCTCCTTCAAAGACATACTTATTCATTATCGTTCTTTCACCCTCAGGTGCTTACTATGAAAGTGGTCTTGCACCTGTAGGAATCTGGATTGAAGATGAATATGTCCGTGCAGTTAAGGGCGGTATGGGCTTTGCAAAGACAGGCGGTAACTATGCTGCATCTCTCATTGCTCAGGTTAAGGCTCATGACAGCGGATATTCTCAGGTTCTCTGGCTTGACGGTGTTGAAAGAAAATACATCGAAGAAGTCGGCGCTATGAACATTATGTTCAAAATTAACGGCAAGGTTATCACACCTGCTCTTAACGGCAGTATTCTTCCCGGTATCACACGTAACTCCATCATTAATGTATGTAAAGCATGGGGCTACGAGGTTGAGGAAAGAAAGATTTCTGTTGATGAAATTGTTGCTGCTGCTAAAGATGGCTCTCTTGAAGAGGTATGGGGCACAGGTACAGCTGCGGTTGTTTCTCCTGTCGGTAAGCTTCGTTATGTTGACGATGTTATGACTATCGGCAACGGCGGTATTGGTGAGCTCACCCAGAAGCTTTACGATGAGCTTACAGGCATTCAGTGGGGTAAGAGAGAAGATCCCTACGGCTGGAGAGTTGAAGTTAAATAATTTTTTTGAGGCTGTTTAATTACAGCCTCTTAATTTTATTCTTTTGTATTGATTATTTTGAGGATTTAATGTAAAATAATTCTGTTATATAAACCTCTGTTTTTCCATAGTATTAATTGGGTGATAATATGAAAAAAGGTTTATATTTTACTTTGAATTTTCAAAAAACGACAAGCCTTATTATGACTTTTGTGCTTGTTTTCTCTCTGTTTGCAATGCTTGCTGTTTCCGGTGTTTTTTCTGATTCAGTTTCGGTAACTGCTGATGTTAAGCCGATTATAATTGTTGATCCGGGGCATGGCGGTGAGGATGGTGGAACTCAGGCTGCAGACGGTACTCTTGAAAAAGAAATCAATCTTGCAATCGGTCTGAAAATCAATGAAATCCTCAAACAAAACGGTTTTACTACCGTTATGTCCAGAGACGGAGATTATATGATCTATGACGAAGCCTCGTCCACGCAGAGAGAAAAAAAGGTATCTGATATAAAAAACCGTATGAAGCTCATTGAAGCAAACGGAAACTGTATACTTCTTTCGGTTCATCAGAATTATTTTACTGAAAGTCAGTACAGCGGCACCCAGGTTTTTTATTCAAAGAATAATGAACAGAGTAAGCTTCTTGCTGAAAGTATTCAGAAATGTGTTGTTGAAGCATTACAGCCGGATAATAGGAGGCAGATAAAAGAAAGCGGAACTGATATTTATCTGCTTTATCATTCCATGGTACCGTCTGTTATGGTTGAATGTGGCTTTATGTCAAATAAAGCCGAGGCTGACAAATTAAAAAACGACGATTACCAGCAAGAAATGGCGCAAGCTATCGTTGACGGATTGATAAGATATTTAGAAAGTAATCCCGAAGGAGAAATAAGTAATGGCAGTGAAAACAAAAAGTATTTTCGTATGCAATAATTGTGGCTACGAAACAGTCAAGTGGCTCGGAAAATGTCCTGAATGCGGTGAATGGGCAAGCTTTGAAGAGGAGATAAGACAAACTGAAAACTCAAATTCAAAAGCTTCTGACCGTATTACAGGCAAAAGTGTAGCTTCATATCAGCTTGCACAGATTGAGCCGGATAGTGAGCTTCGTTATAAAACGGGGATGAGTGAGCTTGACAGAGTTCTCGGCGGAGGAATAGTAAAGGGCTCTCTTGTGCTTCTTAGTGGTGACCCGGGTATCGGTAAATCAACGATACTTTTACAAATATGCCATCAGTTAGGTAGAAAGCTTAAAATTCTTTATGTTTCAGGTGAAGAATCCTACAGTCAGATTAAGCTTCGCGCTGACAGATTAAAGGTCAAGACAGAAAATCTTTATGTTCTTTGTGAAACTGATGTTCAGGCAATCTGTGAGCATATTCGCGTAACAAGCCCCGATTTAGTTATAATCGATTCAATACAGACTATGAATTATACAGAGCTCAATTCATCTCCCGGATGTGTAACTCAGGTCAGAGAGTCGTCAAATCTTCTTATGCGCACAGCTAAAGGTCTCGGTATACCTGTTATAATGGTCGGACATGTGAATAAAGACGGTAATATTGCCGGCCCCAAAGTGCTCGAGCATATTGTTGATGCTGTTCTTTACTTTGAGGGTGAAAGAAATCTTTCCTTCAGAATTTTAAGAGCAGTTAAAAACCGTTTTGGCTCAACCAATGAAATCGGCGTTTTTGAAATGTTTGACACGGGCCTTAAAGAGGTTAAAAATCCCTCGGAAATGCTTATTGCTGGCAGACCGAAAAATACACCGGGCTCCTGCGTTGCTTGTGTAATGGAGGGAACTAGACCTCTTCTTGCTGAAATCCAGGGACTGGTCACTGCTACGGGCTTCGGTAATCCCCGACGTATTTCTAACGGTTTCGATTTCAACCGTCTCGCTATGCTTATTGCCGTTCTTGAAAAAAGAGGCGGATACTTTTTCGGAAATATGGATGCATACATCAATATTGTCGGAGGTATGAAGCTTGATGAGCCTGCTCTTGATCTGACGATTGTTATGGCTCTTGTTTCATCTCTCAAGGATTATGCTCTTCGTGACGATGTGCTTGCCTTTGGTGAGGTTGGTCTTGCCGGGGAAATAAGAGGTGTTTCACATTGTGAGCAAAGAATCAAAGAGGCTTACAGACTTGGCTTCAGTAAATGCATCATCCCTTATGCAAACTTCAAAAACATTTCATCCTCACTGAAAAAAGAAATTGAAATTGTTGGTGTTAAAACTATAAGACAAGCCTTTGAGGCGATTATATTATGACGAGATTTATTGAAAAGCCAAACCTGCCCGAGGGAAGGGTTTCTTCTCTCATATGCGGAGGTTTGAATGCTGAACTGAGAGATTTTTTCAGTGAACGGGGAATAGAATTATATTATACAGCTGAAAATAAATGTGCTGACAAATCTGTTTCCGATCACTGCGATCTTTCGGTTTTGTATCTCGGTAACGGAAAAATCATTGTTGACAAAGGACAAGCCTTCCTTATTTCAAGACTCAGAGAGAAAGGGCTTGAGGTTGTTGAGACCTTTGATGAAGTCAGCGGAGCTTATCCTCATGATTGTATTCTCAATCATACAATAATCGGAGACTGCATTATCGGTAAAAAGGAAATTTTTGATAAAGCTGTTCTGGATTACTGTAAGAATTTTGAGCATATACAGGTCAGACAGGGCTACTGCAAATGCTCTGTACTGGTTGTTGATGAACGCTCTGTTATTACCGACGATGAATCGATAGCAGCTAAAGTTTGTGAAAACGGCCTTGATTGCCTTTTGATAAGCAAAGGCGACGTTTTTCTTGATGGGCATGAATATGGGTTTATAGGCGGTGCAAGCGGTAAAATTTCAAAGAATGAAATTCTGTTTTTCGGTGATATAACAAAGCATAGAGATTATTACAGTATAAAAGAATTTACTGACGCAAGAGGAATAGAAATTATCAGTCTCGATTTTCAGCTTACTGATTTCGGGGGAATTGTTCCCATTAAAGAAAACAATTTTTAAACATTAATGATTTCTCTTTATTTGCAGTGCGGAATATGATAATATTTTAACGGAAGGATGATTATATGCAAATGGTTTTGCTAACTGCATTCGGTGTCGGCGGAGCTACGGTTGTCGGTGCCCTTGTCGGTTTTCTTTTCAAAAAAACAAGTCACCGCTTCAACGATATAATTCTTTCTTTTGCTGCGGGAGTTATGCTATCTGCGGCTGTTATAGGTCTTATAATTCCGTCTCTTGAATACGGCAATAAATATAAGCTGCTTGTAACCGTCGTCGGAGTTTTTGCCGGAGCGTTATGTATAAAGCTTATAGATAAGCTTGTGCCTCATCTTCATAAGCTTAAGGAAGCTGATGCTGAAGCACACCCGTCCAATCAGGAACAGATTAATAAAATTCTTCTTTTTGTTATTGCAATAGCTATACATAATCTTCCGGAAGGTATAGCGACGGGAGTAGGATTCGGAACAGGTAACACAAATGATGCTCTTATGATTGCGTCGGGTATTGCACTTCAGAATATACCCGAGGGAATGGTTATAATTGCACCTATGCTTTCTGCCGGTATCAGTCGGAAGAGAACACTTTTTGCTGCGTCAATGACAGGCGTAATAGAAATCATCGGCACACTTCTTGGTTATTTTGCCGTGAGCATTTCAACTGCAATTCTTCCCTTTGCACTAGCCTTTGCGGGAGGAACCATGATATATGTTATAAGCGATGAAATGATTCCTGAAACCCATTCCCATGGAAATGAAAGCGCAGCGACCTTCTCACTTATCGGAGGTTTTTGTCTGATGCTGATTTTTGATGTTTTGTTAGGTTAAAAATTTATTAATATAAAGGAGTTTTAAAATGATTACAAAGGATATTAAATATGTAGGTGTCAATGACCGTGATATTGACCTTTTTGAGGGTCAGTTTATCGTTCCTGAAGGAATGGCATATAATTCTTATATCATTCTCGACGAAAAAATCGCAGTTATGGACAGCGTTGATAAAAATTTCGGTGAGGAATGGCTCGGAAATATAAAAGCAGTACTTGAAGGTAAAAGACCCGATTATCTTATAGTTCAGCATATGGAGCCTGATCATTCCGCAAACATTAAACTTTTTGTTGATGAATATCCCGATGCTGTTATCGTTTCTTCGGACAGATCCTTTAAAATGATGCAGAATTATTTTGAAAATGATTTTGCTGACAGAAGATTGGTGGTTAAAGAAGGGGATTCACTTTCTCTCGGTAAGCATACACTTTCTTTCATTGCGGCACCTATGGTACATTGGCCTGAGGTTATTATGACCTACGACAGCCGTGATAAGGTTCTTTTTTCGGCTGACGGTTTCGGTAAATTCGGTGCGCTCGATGCAGATGAAGACTGGGCTTGTGAGGCAAGAAGATATTACTTTGGTATCGTCGGCAAGTTCGGTGCTCAGGTGCAGAATGTACTAAAAAAAGCCGCAGCTCTTGACATTGAAATTATCTGTCCCTTACACGGACCTGTACTCAGTAAAAATTTAGAATATTATCTTAATCTTTATAACACATGGTCTTCATACGGTACAGAGAGTGAGGGCGTAGCAATTTTCTATACCTCTGTTTACGGTAACACAAAGAAGGCTGTCGATCTTCTGGAAGAAGAATTGAAAGCGCAGGGCTGTGTCAAGGTTGCTGTAACTGATCTTGCACGTGATGACATGGCTGAGGCAGTTGAGGATGCCTTTCGTTACGGAAAGATCATCCTTGCAACTACTACTTATAACGGTGAAATCTTCCCCTTTATGCGTACATTTATCGAAGAAGTTGCTGAAAGAGGATATAAAAAGAAAACTATCGGCTTTGTTGAAAATGGTAGCTGGATGCCTGTAGCGGCAAAGATGATGAAGAAAATGCTTGAAGGCTGTAAAGAGCTTGAATATACGGAAGCAACAGTCACAATTCATTCTGCAGTAAAAGAAGAAAACGTTCAGCAGATAAAGGCTCTTGCTGAAGAGATATTGAAATAAAAATTAAGCGGTGCAGACAAATCTGCACCGTTTTTTGCTTTACCTCATATTATGACTATAGCGTTGAGTTTTTGAGGTGAACAGTTGTGTACTTAAAAATTTTTTACGGTATAATGATTCCGTTTATCGGAACAATGCTTGGTTCGTCGGTAATCTTTGTAATAAAAAGAAAGGTTTCAAAGCATACAAAAAATATTCTGTCAGCTCTTGCGGGAGGAATAATGCTTGCTGCAAGTGTATGGAGTCTTATAATTCCTGCAATAGAAATGAGCAGCGGAGAAGGGATAGGAAAGATTTTACAGACTGCTTCAGGTTTTTTACTAGGTATAATTTCGATGATATTGACGGATAAGCTGATAAATAATATGTCATACAGATGCAATAAATATACAAATTACGGAACAAAGACTTTAATGCAATATATTGCTGTTACTGTTCATAATGTTCCCGAGGGGATGGCAGTCGGAATGGTTTTTGCTTCTATTCTTGCTCAGAGTGAAAGGGCCGATTTTGCACCGGCTTTTATACTTGCCTTTGGTATTGCTATGCAAAACATTCCCGAGGGCGCCATAGTTATAATGCCGATGCTGACTGAAAACTTAAGCAGAAAAAAGACATTGCTTTTTGGTTTCATTTCAGGAGTGGTTGAGCCTTTAGGGGCGGTTGTAGCGATTTTAGCGTCGAGATTGATGGCTGTTACTCTGCCGTTATTTCTATCTTTTGCTGCAGGAGCAATGATGTATGTTGTAGTTGAGCAGCTTATTCCGGATATGTATGAAGGAGAAAAGAAAAAGGGGAGGATAACCTTGATTCTTTCCCTCGGTTTCTTGCTGATGATGAGTCTGGATGTTATTTTCGGATGAAAAAAGGTGACCAAATGAGCAGGATTGCTAAAGGCAGAAAAAGAGGTAATACGGATAAAACCGTGTTACCTCTCATTTTATGGCACTTACACCTCTGGTGGTGAGTATGTGCGATTTTATTTTTTTAGATAGTTTTAGTGATATTCTGCCTATCGGCAGAGTGATATTGTTGCTTACGCAACAGTTTTATTAAAACCTGCGGTTTCAATGTTATTTTATTCGCAAATAAAACTATGTGAAGCATAAATATCACTGCGAAGCAATAAAACTCGCTGAAAGGCGAATAAAACTGCCGAGTGTCCTTACGAACACTCGCCCAACGGCCACCTTTTTAAATATTAAAAAGCATTTTTGCGTTTTCTGTACACTTATCTATTAGCTCTTGCACAGCTATGCCTTTGATCTCAGCAATCTTTTCTGCTGTATATGCAATATGTGATGAATCGCATCTTTTACCCCTGAAGGGAACGGGGGTCATATAAGGTGCGTCGGTTTCAAGCAAAAGCTTGTCAAGGGGTAATATTTCAACCACCTCAACGGGCTTTCTTGCATTTTTAAAGGTTACAGCACCACCGATACCGATATAAAGACCGAGTTTAAGAATTTCTTTTGCCATTTCAGCACTTCCTGAAAAGCAGTGAACAACACCTTTGGGTCTGAGTTCCTTCAGGATGTTCATCGTGTCCTCGTGAGCTTCTCTGTCGTGGATTATCACGGGGAGATCAAGCTCGTTTGCAGTGATAATCTGCTTACGGAAAATTTCTATCTGCTTTTCTCTGGGTGAAAAATCATAGAAATAATCAAGGCCGATTTCACCGACAGCGATTATCTTATCCTTTTTATAAAGAGACTTAATTTTTTCAAGATCGTCTTCACTTGTCTCTTCAGCTTCATGTGGATGTACACCGACAGCGCCGTAAACGAAGGGATATTTTTCTGTAAGAGTAACAGTTTCCAAAGATGACTCAAGGTCACAGCCGCAGTTTATAATACCGCTGACACAATCATTGTTCAAGGAAGTTAGAAGCATATCTCTGTCTTCATCAAAACGGGAGTCATTGTAATGGGCGTGTGTGTCAAAAATATTTCTGTACATTATCTTACCTTTGAACCTTCGGGGATACCGTCAACGAAAATAACCTTTACATCGTCTTCGCTGCAATCTGCAGCAAGAATCATACCCTGACTTTCAACACCGCAAAGAACTGCAGGTTTGAGATTGGAAACAACAATAACACTTTTACCGATAAGGTCTTCAGGTTTATACCATTTTGCAATACCGGAAGCAACTGTTCTGGGAGTGCCTGTACCGTCGTTAAGAGTTAGCTTAAGGAGCTTTTTTGCTCTCTTTACGGGCTCACAATCAGTAATTTTGGCAACTCTCAAGTCAACCTTTGCAAAATCGTCAATAGCAATCTGAGCAATACCTTCGATTTCGCTGAATTTCTTTTCGTTTTTTTGTGCTGCTTCCTGCTGTGACTTGATTTCTTCCATCATCTTTTCGGCATCGATACGTGCAAAGAGGGGCGTAGCTGTGCCGACATTGTTTCCGGCTTTAAGTGCACCAAAGGCAGAAAGGCTGTCATAGGTGTCAATGTCAGAATTAATCTGAGTAAGAATTGATTTTGATGTTTCGGGCATAAAGGAAGAAAGAAGAACAGAAATAAATCTGATGCCTTCAAGAAGGTTATAAAGAACAGTACCGAGTCTTTCTTTGTTTGCTTCATCCTTCGCGAGTGTCCAGGGTGCGGTTTCGTCAATATATTTGTTGCAGCGCTTTGCAAGGTTCATAACAGTCTCAACTGCATCGGCAATATGGTATGTTTCCATTTTGCTTTCAACTTTTTTAACAGTCTCAAGTGCAAAAGCCTTAAGACCTTCGTCAATTTCATCAGTGCAAGTAGGTGCCATAATTGTTCCACCGAAGTATTTGTTTGTCATGGCAACAGTTCTGTTAACAAGATTACCAAGAGTGTTAGCAAGATCAGAATTGAATCTTTCGATAATTGTGCTGTAGGAAATTGAGCCGTCGTTTGCGTGAGGCATTTCGGATAAGAGATAATATCTTACAGCGTCAACGCCGATAAGCTTTGCAAGCTCATCTGCATAAATTACGTTACCCTTTGACTTTGACATCTTGTCCTCGCCGAAAAGAAGCCATGGATGACCGTAAACCTGCTTAGGAAGCTCCTCGCCGAGAGCCATAAGCATAATAGGCCAATAAATTGTATGGAAACGGACAATGTCCTTACCAATGATGTGTACATCAGCGGGCCAATATTTCTTATAAAGATCGGATGAGCCGTCAGGATCATAGCCTAAGGCTGTGATATAGTTTGAAAGAGCATCAATCCATACATAAATAACATGCTTATCGTCAAAAGAAACGGGAACGCCCCATTTGAAGGTACTTCTTGATACACAGAGATCCTGAAGCCCCGGCTTTATGAAGTTATTGAGCATTTCCTTTTTGCGGCTTTCGGGATAGATAAAACCGTCGTTGTTTTCAATATAATCCTCGAGCTGCTTCTGATATTTTGAAAGACGAAGGAAATAAGCTTCCTCCTTGGCTTTCTTTACTTCACGGCCGCAGTCAGGGCATTTTCCGTCAACGAGCTGCGATTCTGTCCAGAAGGATTCGCAGGGTGTGCAGTAAAGACCTTCGTATTCACTCTTGTAAATATCACCCTTATCATAAAGCTTTTTAAAGATTTTCTGAACAATTTTTTCGTGGTAGTCGTCGGTCGTTCTGATAAATTTATCGTAGGTTGTGTTAAGAGTGTCACAAATACCTCTGATTTCAGCAGCGACCTTGTCAACATATTCCTTTGGTGAAATACCTGCAGCCTTTGCATATTCTTCGATTTTTTGACCGTGTTCATCAGTGCCGGTAAGAAAATATACATCGTATCCCTGAAGCCTCTTATAACGGGCAATAGCATCCGTAAGAACGATTTCGTAGCTGTTACCGATATGAGGCTTTCTTGAGGTATATGCAATAGCGGTTGTTATATAAAACTTGCCTTTATCCATATTACATCTTCCTTTCAATATACAAAATATCAACTTATATTTTAACAATATTATCCGCAATTTGTCAATACAAAAAACAAAATAATAAAGAGTCCCGAAAGACTCTTTATAGGTTACATATCCTTGAATGTGAGAACTGTTCTGTTTTTGATAATGTAGTCAGCAAGTGAAATTACTGTAAGCACAACTGAAACATACATAGCAATCTGACCGAGAATGTGAAAAGCAGGTACATTCATAAGCATTATTATTATCATTGTCATTTGTGCAATTGTCTTACTTTTACCCCACCAGGTGGCAGCGATGGCAACATCATTGTCGGCGGCGACAAGCCTTACTCCGCTTATTGCGAACTCACGGCCTATAATCAGAATTGTTACCCAGGCAGGAACTTCACCGGATGCGGTAAGACAAATGAGAGCAGAGCAGACAAGAAGCTTGTCAGCAATAGGATCCATAAATTTGCCGAAGGTTGTTATCATATTATATTTTCGTGCGATAGTTCCGTCAAGCTTGTCTGTTATTGTTGCAAGAACAAAAATTCCAAAGGCAATCCAACGGTTATATGCAGTAAAGTCCGTAAGCATAAATATAACGAAGACAGGCACAAGAATTACTCTGAAAACAGTCAGTTTATTTGCAATATTCATTTTACACCTCGATTTATTTTTATTGATTATATCATAATATTATTACTTTAGCAATAACTTAAATTGTGAAATAATTTGATTGTGCATTTATTAATAATTGCTTTACTTTTATGACAAAAATGGTGTATAATATAACTTGAATAAATATGAAAGGGAATTTGTTATGGATTGCTTTAAGCTTGTTTCCGATTATAAGCCCACAGGTGACCAACCGCAGGCTATTGAGGCACTTGTTGACGGTGTAAAAAAAGGCTATAAAGAACAAACTCTTATGGGTGTAACGGGCTCAGGTAAAACCTTTACTATGGCAAATATTATCGCAAAGCTTAACAGACCAACTCTTGTTCTGGCTCATAACAAAACTCTCGCCGGACAGCTTTGCAGTGAATTCAAAGAGTTTTTCCCTGAAAATGCTGTGGAATATTTTGTATCATATTACGATTACTATCAGCCTGAAGCCTATATTCCTACAACGGATACCTATATTGAAAAAGATTCAGCTATTAATGATGAAATCGACAAGCTTCGTCACTCGGCAACCTCTGCACTTTCAGAAAGACGTGACGTAATAATCGTTGCAAGTGTATCCTGTATTTACACATTAGGTAACCCGATTGATTATCGTAATATGGTTATATCTCTTCGTGTCGGTATGGAAAAGAGTCGTGAGGAATTGATCGAAAAGCTCGTTGAAATACAGTACGACAGAAATGATGTTAGTTTTGTCAGAAATAAATTCAGAGTCCGTGGAGATGTCGTTGAAATTTATCCTGTATATACTTCCGAAATAGCAATAAGAGTTGAGTTTTTCGGTGATGAAATTGACCGTATTTCAGAAATCAATCCTTTGACGGGTGAAGTAAAAAACAATGTATCTCACGTTGCGATTTATCCGGCCTCACATTATGTTGTAGCTCCCGATAAGCTCGAAAAAGCGCTCGAAGAAATTAAGCAGGAGATGGAAGACAGGGTTGTTGAATTTACAAAGGCGGGTAAGCTTCTTGAGGCTGAAAGAATTAAGCAAAGAACCCTTTATGACCTTGAAATGCTTCGTGAAACAGGTTTTTGCAAAGGAATTGAAAACTATTCAAGAATTATGTCCGACCGACCCGCAGGCGCAGCTCCATTTACTCTTTTCAATTACTTTCCCGATGATTTTCTTCTTTTTGTTGATGAATCTCATGTTATGCTTCCTCAGGTCAGAGCGATGTATGGTGGTGACAGATCGAGAAAGGAATCACTTATTGAATACGGCTTCCGCCTGCCTTCAGCCTATGATAACCGACCGCTTAAGTTTGATGAATTTTATGATATGGTGGGACAGAAAATATTTGTAAGTGCAACCCCCGGTGCCTTTGAAAAGGAGAAAAGCAGTCAGATCGTTGAGCAGATTATCAGACCTACCGGGCTTCTTGATCCGCTTATAAGTGTAAGACCTACCGAGGGGCAGATTGACGATATTGTCAGTGAAATAAACATACGTACTCAAAGGAATGAAAGAGTGCTTATCACGACTCTGACAAAGAAAATGGCTGAGTCTCTTACTGATTATCTTGATAATTTCGGAATCAAAGTAAGATATATGCACTATGATGTTGACACGATGGAAAGAATGGAGATAATCCGTGATCTTCGTCTGGGTGAGTTTGATGTTCTCGTCGGAATCAACCTGTTAAGAGAGGGCCTTGACCTGCCTGAGGTGTCTTTGGTTGTAATTCTTGACGCAGACAAGGAGGGGTTTCTGCGTTCGGAAACATCTTTGGTACAGACCATCGGCAGAGCTGCCCGAAATGCAAACGGCGAGGTAATTATGTATGCCGATAAAATCACACCTTCAATGAGCTATGCGATAAGTGAAACAAAAAGAAGACGTGAAATACAGAATCAGTATAATCTCGACCACGGAATTGTGCCGAAAACTATTGTCAAGCAGGTACGCGATGTTATCGAAATATCCGAAAAGAAGCTTGATACGGATAAGGCCTTCAAAAAGCTTTCGAGAGCAGAAAAAGAGAAGGTTATAAAACAGCTTACTGCTGAAATGAAGGAAGCAGCAAAAATCCTTGAATTTGAACACGCTGCATTTTTACGTGATAAGATTGAAAAGCTTAAAAGTATGATGAAATAAGAGGTAACTATGTCACAGAAAAACATTATCATAAAAGGAGCGAGGGAGCATAATCTCAAGAATGTCGATTTAACTCTTCCGAGAGATAAATTTATTGTCTTCACGGGTCTTTCAGGCTCGGGAAAATCTTCTCTTGCCTTTGATACGATTTATGCTGAAGGTCAGCGCAGATATGTTGAATCTCTCTCATCCTATGCCAGACAGTTTTTAGGTCAGATGGACAAGCCTGATGTTGATTATATTGAAGGTCTTTCTCCTGCAATTTCAATTGACCAGAAAACAACTTCAAAGAATCCTCGTTCAACAGTTGGTACAATTACGGAAATATACGATTATCTGCGTCTCCTCTATGCACGAATCGGTATTCCGCACTGTACCGTATGCGGAAAGGAAATCCGCCAGCAGACCGTTGACCAGATTGTTGAAAAAATTCTTGAGCTTCCCGAAGGAACGAAGATACAGCTTCTTGCGCCGATTGTAAGAGGCAGAAAGGGCGAATATGTCAAGGAACTTGAAAATATGCGCAAGTCCGGATATGTCCGTGTAAAAATAGATTCGATAGTATATGACCTTTCCGAAGCAATAAAAATTGACAAGAACAAAAAGCATAATATTGAAGTTGTTGTTGACCGCCTTGTTGTAAAGGACAGTATAAAATCCCGTCTTTCCGACTCAATAGAAACTGTGACGAAGCTTGCTGACGGTCTTCTTATCGTTGATGTCATCGGTGACCGGGAAATTACCTTTTCTCTTAATTACGCTTGCCCTGAACACGGAGTCAGCATCGGTGAAATTACACCCCGTATGTTCTCTTTTAACAGCCCCTTCGGCTCCTGTAAAAAATGTTCGGGCCTCGGTGTCTTTATGGAGATATCGCCCTCAATGATTATTCCTGACCGCAAGCTTTCGATAAGACAGGGCGCAATAAAAGCTGCAGGTTGGCAATGTAAGGATGAAAATTCAATTTCGGGGATGTATTATACAGCTCTCGGAAAAAAATTCGGCTTTGACCTTGATACTCCCATTGAAGATTTATCTTTTGAGGCTTATGAAGCTCTTCTTTACGGTACAAAAGGCGAAAAACTGAAAATGGAGAGAACTACCAGTTACGGCAGCGGCACTTATTTCGCTGAATTTGAGGGTGTTCTTAATAACATTCAGCGACGTTATACTGACTCTTCCTCAGAAGCTTCAAAGAAGGAAATTGAGTCTCTTATGACCGTGACCGAATGTAAGGAATGCGGCGGAGCAAGACTCAGCAAAGAGGCTCTCAGCGTAACCGTTGACGGTAAAAATATCCATGAGGTATGCTCGATGTCAATTGTTGAATCTCTTCGCTTTATAACTGAGCTTCCCGCAAAGCTTACGGAACGTGAGATGATTATAGCTAACCTTATTATCAAGGAAATTACGGAAAGACTTAATTTCCTCAACAGCGTCGGTCTCGGATATCTTACTCTTGCCCGTCAGTCGGACTCCTTGTCCGGCGGCGGAAGCCAAAGAATAAGACTTGCAACGCAGATAGGCTCTTCACTTGTCGGTGTTCTTTATATTCTTGATGAGCCGAGCATTGGTCTCCATCAGAGAGATAACGGTAAGCTCATCAATACACTTAAGCATCTGCGTGATATCGGTAATACTCTGATTGTCGTTGAGCATGATGAGGATACAATGCTTGAGGCTGATTTTGTTGTTGACGTCGGTCCCGGTGCCGGAATTCACGGTGGTAACATTGTAGCCGCCGGCACAATAGAAGACATTCTTTCCTGTGAAGACTCAGTAACAGGGCAGTATTTAAGTGGTAAAAAATGTGTTCCCGTACCCGAAGAGAGAAGAAAAGGTAACGGAAAATTTCTTAAAATTTTCGGTGCTTCGCAAAATAATCTTAAAGGTATTGATGTTGAATTTCCTTTAGGTGAATTTGTTTGTGTGACCGGCGTTTCCGGTTCAGGTAAATCTTCACTCGTCAATGAAATATTGAATAAACATCTTTCGAATGAGCTCAACGGAGCAAAAATGATACCGGGAAAATTCAGAAAGATGCAAGGTGTTGAGCATCTTGACAAGGTGATTAATATTGATCAGTCGCCAATCGGAAGAACACCGCGTTCAAACCCTGCAACTTATACGGGCGTTTTTACCGATATCCGTGAGCTCTTTGCATCCACAAACGATGCGAAGGCTAAAGGATATACTGCCGGCAGATTTTCCTTCAACACAAAAGGCGGAAGATGCGAAGCCTGCGAGGGTGACGGTATCGTGAAAATTGAAATGCACTTTCTTGCCGATGTTTATGTGCCTTGTGAAGTATGTAAAGGGAAAAGGTATAATTCTGAAACCCTTAATGTAAGATACAAGGGTAAATCTATTTATGATGTCCTAGAAATGACGATTGAAGAGGGAATGCTCTTTTTTGAAAATATTCCCAAGATATATAAAAAACTCAAAACACTTTACGATGTAGGTCTTGGTTATGTAAAAATCGGTCAGCCTGCGACAACTCTTTCAGGCGGTGAGGCTCAAAGAGTCAAGCTTTCAACAGAATTATCAAGGCCGGCTACAGGCAAAACCGTCTATATTCTAGATGAGCCGACAACGGGACTTCATACAGCTGATGTGCACCGTCTCATCAATGTTCTTCAGACTCTTGTTGATAAGGACAACAGCGTTATTGTTATTGAGCATAACCTTGATGTTATAAAATCAGCTGATTATGTAATTGATCTCGGTCCAGAAGGCGGAGACGGCGGAGGAACCGTTGTCGCTACCGGCACACCAGAGGAAATTGTTCTTAACGAAAGCTCGTATACAGGTCAGTATCTCAAAAAGCATCTGGAAATTTAAATAAATTGTTAATTAGATTAAAGGCAAGTGAATTTAACTTGCCTTTAATCTTTTTATATGCTATAATCGTCAAGTTAAATGCACAAGAAATGTGTATTTTAGTAAAAATATACATAAAGAAAGGAAAAAGGAAAACATGAAAGTAAATGAACTTTTACACAAGCTGTTCGGTACAACACCGGGCAAAGGTGTTCAGCCGAAGGAAGCTGTTGCTTACGGCGTTGCAGGCTTCGGTCAGAACTTTATATGTACCATTATCGGTTCATATATTACCGTATTTATGACTGACGCTCTTCTTTTCGGTGCTGAAGGCGTAAAGGTCGGTGCTATGGATGGTGCAATTGCTGTTGCATTCCTTATGCTCGGCACTCGAGTTTTCGACGCATTCAACGACCCTATTATGGGTTCTATCGTTGACAAAACCAGAACTAAGTGGGGTAAATGCAGACCTTATCTTAAGTGGATGGCTATTCCTATTGCTGTCTGCACGATTCTCTGCTTCCTTCCTGTTTATCAGCCGGCAAAAATGTGGACATTTGTTACTATCTCTGTCCTCTATGTCATCTGGTCCGTTGTTTACACAGTTGCTGACGTTCCTTATTGGGGCCTTGCAACCTGTCTCACCAATGACACAACTGTCAGAGGTAACATTCTTACTGTAGTCCGTCTTGTATGCACAGTTGGTGCAGGTATCGTTACGGTTGGTGTTCCCATCGTTACAAATGCTGTTACTGCAAAATTTAAGTACACCGAGGCACACCTTGACCAGATTATGATTGACAAAGCAGAACAGATTGCTGCAATCGTTGCTAATCAGGGTAAAACAGCTGAAGAAGCTGCCCGTACCTTTATCGGTACAGTTATGAACAGCAGTATTGATGCAAATGCAAACACCCTTAAGTGGACATATTTCATCTGTGCAGTTGTATTCGTTGTTGCGGCTGTTCCCATGTTCTTCTATGGCTTCAAAAACACAAAAGAACACATCACTGCTGATTATGATGAGGTACCCTCATTCATGCACAATCTTAAGCTTCTCTTCAAAAATAAAGAGCTTCTTCTTATCGTTCTTTCCGGTATTCTTGGCGGTGCAAGAATGGTTTATTCATACACAGGCGGTCTTTACTTTGCGAAGTATGTTCTTAAGAACGAAGGCTTATACGGTATTATAACACTTCTTGTTATCCCCGGCGGTCTTGTTGCTTCTGTTCTTGTTCCCTGGCTTACAAAGAAATTTACAAAGAAATACACATACATCCTTGTTCACCTTTTCGGTGGTGTTGTAATGGCTGTTATGTACTTTGTAGGCTATGATGCTCCCTGGAAGCTTTTAGTTTCAGCTGTAGGTCTTGTTCTTCTTGGTATTCCTCAGGGTGTTAACAATATCATGAGCTATGCTATGATCGGTGATACAGTTGACTATCTCGAATGGAAGACTGGCGAAAGAGGCGAGGGAATCTGCTTCGCAATGCAGACCCTTATCAACAAAATCGGTATGGCTGTAGGTGCTTTCATCGGTGTTATGTCTATGAGCATTGCCGGTATCGACGCTGCTACAGGTCACGTTGCAAGTCCTGATAAGCTTTGGAATGTTCTCATTCTTTCCGGTGCTATCAGTATGATTGCTTGTGCTGTACCCATGTTCTTCTATACTCTTACCGAAAAACGTCAGAGAGAAATCGTTGCTGAAATTGAAGAAAGAAGAGCTTCAAAAGCAAAATAATTAATCCGAACATAATATTTAAAGGACTGCTCTTAATAACCGAGAGCAGTCCTTTTATGATGAAAATTTAGCCAAAAGGGCTCAAAACAGATTTGAATTATCGGGAAGAACTATCACCACTATCAGTTAAACAAACCCTCAAAAATGGCCATAAAGCTTAAAAATAAGCACCCGATAAAGGGTGCTTACTTTAATATCCGATTGCATTTCCAAGCATCATAATTCCGATGCTTGCAGCAAATTCAGCAAGGAAAAGCTTCCAGGAAATTTTTATATATTTGAAATAAGATACATTAATTATTCCGAGAGCAATTATAAGAAGGCCGTTAGTCGGAAAAAGAACGTTACACAGACCGTCACTCAAGCAGAAAGCAACAATAAGATTCTGTCTTCCGATTGAAAGCATATCGACCAAGGGGAGAAGAATCGGCATGAGAAGAAAGGCTTTTGCTGATCCGCTGCCAATAAAAAATTCAAAAATGCAGATGACAAAGAAAATAATTACTATTGAAATATAAGGATTGACGCCTTTTATCAGGCTATATACCCAGTAAAGAAGAGTATCAATTATCATGCCTTGCTTAAGTATGAAAGTTACGCAGATAATAAGAATAATGACAGGTGCTACAGGAAGTATTGTCTTTGCGCCGGTAATAAAACCGGAAACAAGCTCCTTACCTTTGATTCCTGAAATATAACCGGCTCTCATTCCGCCGACGGTAAAGAGAATTGCCATTGAAACGAGAGGAAGGTAACCGATAATATCAGAAATGGTACGATCTTCGATGAAGGTGTTGGTAACAAGACATATAACTGTAATAATGAGGACAGTGAGAAGCGCTTTGACAAATGCTGCTGATGCTTTTTTCATCATCGGATTGTTCAGTGCTTTTTCTGTTTCAGCTTTGTTAAGAAGACGTTCCTTCAGCTCCTTATCACTCTCGTAGCAAAGTGAGCTTTGAGGGTTCTTTTCAACCTTCTTCGCATAATTAACAAGGAAAACTGTGAGTATTGAATATATGATCAAGAAAACGAAGCATCTGAACAAAACACCTGAGAACATTGGTAAATTGGCCATTGACTGAACTATTCCGACATTGAAAGGGTTGAAGGTTGCTGCAGAATAGCCGAAAGCAACAGCAATAAGACTGAAGCCAAGACCAACAAACGAGTCCCAACCGAGAGATAAAGATATTGCTACAGCTAAAGGAACAAGTGTAACAGATTCTTCAAGTATGCCCGCGAACGAGCTCAGAAGCATACAAAAGAATATCATTACAGATAAAAGTATGTATTTTTTGTCTGTAAACTTATTTACCACAACGTTCATCATATATTTCAAAACGCCGCTTCTGTCCAGTATAAGAAAAGTACCGCCGATAAGGACTATAACAAGAATAATTGAAACTCCCGTTAGCGCATCACCGGTTGAATAAATAAATGTTTCAATAGGGGAAATGAAGATACGCCAGAAGCTGTAGCCGACCTCATCTCTGTCAATTTCGTGGTAAGTACCGTTGATAATTGAGCCGTTGGAATCGGTATGATACTGGCCCGTCGGAATAACCTGGGTAAGTATTCCGGCGAAAATCATTATTGCGAAAAGAAGCACTGTTATACCAATGACAGTCTTTTTTTCGATTCTGATGCTTGTTGTATTGCTGTTGTTTTTAATTTTGCTTTTGTCCATTATTTTACCTTCTTTATAAATCTAATTCCAAAACTTCTCTGTTAACATAAAGCGTGAATTTTTCAAAGCCACAGTCCCTAGCAGTTGCCATTGCTTCCCTGATTCCTTTACCGCAATCATTGGCGTCATGAGCATCAGATCCTATTGTAAGAAGCTTTCCGCCAAGCTCCCGGTATCGTTTGATGATATTCGTATCAGGCATCGTACGTCCGATTTTCTGTCGTAGACCGGAGGTATTGATTTCTAGTGCTTTTCCGTAGCATATCATTGTTTTGAGAAGCTCATCAGTTACGGAAGCAATTTCAGAATAATCAAAATCAATATTATACTTTCCCTGAATGCGGCGCATCGGGCATGTGATGTGAGCCAAGGCATCGCAGCCGTCCCATTTGGCAATCTCTGCAAGCTGAAGAAAATAATTCTCCATAAATTTATATACATCAATCTTGTCGTATTCAATTTCTTTTATATCTTTATCGAAGCCGTCGGGAGTATGAATGCTTCCGATTATATAATCATAACTGTAGTGCTTCGCGATTTTATCTGCAAGAGCTTTATTGCTTAAGGGCTGACCGATTTCAAGTCCGATTAAAACCAGAAGCTGGCCTTCAAAGGCTGTTCTTGCCTTGCAGGACTCAAAAAATGAATGAAAAATCATATTGTTGTATTTTTCTTCAAAGAATTTATCAACCTCGCAATGGTCTGTTATCGCTATTGCGCCGAGATTGTTTTTTACGGCACATTCACTGATATACATCGGTGAATGTTTGCCGTCAGGTGAATTATCGGAATGAACATGCATATCAATCAGTCTTTGACTGCTCATAAATACACCTCCGTACCAAATTTTTAGTATTATACAGCATAATGAAAAATTATGCAATATATTTGAGAAAATATGCAAAAGTTTTTTAAGTTTTCCATATTGTGTCATTAATATATTTGACATATAAGCACAAAATATATTTGCAAACGCAAAAAGTATTCAGAAGGAGAGTGAAAGAAATGTCTAAAAGCGGTTCATCCAAGGGTATGGTACCCGAAGCAAGAGATGCTCTTGACAGATTCAAGATGGAAGCTGCTGCTGAAGTAGGTGTTGACCTTAAACAGGGCTACAATGGCCATCTTACTTCTCGTGAAGCAGGCTCCGTAGGCGGTCAGATGGTTAAGAAAATGATCGAGTCTTACGAAAGAAACATGAAATAAATCATACTGAAAAAGACCTTTGTTCATAACGAGCAAAGGTCTTTTATATTAAATGTCTATTTCTTCAATCTCAACTGTCGGTTGGGGATTAAATACTTCCTTCTTTACATAAGACCCGGACGGATAGAATACCTCTTTTTGCGGTGAACCCTCTGTATAAGTTTGGATAATCGGAGATACAACTGCTGTCTCAACCGGAGTGGTAAGGAAAAGCTCTTCTGTATAGTCGCTTTCTATAGGTGCAAAGGCAGGTAAAATTTCCTTTTTATTCTTTTTGGTTCTTATTTTGTTTGCTAAAAACCATAAGACAATAATCAATGCAGTTACAAGTGAAACTTTCAGTCCGCCGCTGAAGCCCTGAGCCTTGAAGTTGAATTCTACATCATGATTTCCCTTGTCAACTTTTACGGCAATGAGACCGCCTCCAAAATTAAGGATGCTGTCATCATTTAATTCAACACCGTCGATTTTGACCTTCCAGCCTTTGTCATAGGGGATTGATGTGTAAAGTAAGCAGTTTTCTTTAGCCGTTATCCGGCCTTTGATATGTGTGTCCTCAAATTCTTCTACAAGCATCTGGGTATCAGAAAGAATTTCATAGCCTTGTTTAAATACATCCTCATTAATTGTATAGGCGTTGAATTTCAAAGTACCATTGTTATTTTCAAAAGGAATTGTTACGGTTATTGTTTCGTTTTCATTGAAATATCCGAGATCAAAAATACAATTCTGATGCGCGTTCTGAGAAATCGTGCCAAGGGAGGATGTAATTGTCACGGTTTTATCGGAAGCGCCGGAAACATCAAAGTAAACGTATACATTTCCTTTTTTCTCTGTTGTAAGATAAAGCACAGCAGAGCCGTCAGCATCGGGTGTTGTTTTTGAATAGTTGAAATTCGTTGCTGTGAGGCTTTCTGTGAAGGGTGAAATATTTGAATAAGTTGCGTAAGATATATCGAGCTTTTCAAAAGGATTTCCTGTACCGGTTGCAAGATCAAAATAATCGCCCTGAAGCATAAAGGGATCTGAGCCGGTTTCTAACTTCCATCTTTCCATATACTCATCACTTGCCCAATTTTCTGCCTTACTACTTATACAGTAAGCAATCGGAAGATAGTAATTGTTTTTATAGGCCGAATATTTACCCGATTTCAACGATGCAGAGTAAAAGGGTGAATTAAGGGTGTTAGGATTTGAATTGTTTACGATGTATTTCAGTGAAAACATCATATTATAGATGGGGGTTTGGGGATTGTAGGTATAGCTGTTTATTCGATTGCTCATCATACCAAGGTCATCTTGGAGGTTTGAAAGAGATTCAAAAGCCATTGATGAAAATACGGAAACACCATTATAGCCGAACCAGCAGGGGTCCATTCTTGTTCTTAAATCAGTGAGCTCCATGCGATAAAAATCATTATCCTCCGCTGTATCGAGAGCGTCCTTTAAGTTTCTGAATTCCAGATAATCCGAAGCATAGGAGTCCTTGGTTATTGTAATACTCAATCTGCCTGCATCACACATTACTACCTCACTGCAAATGCAAACGAGGAGTAAGAGCGCTAAAGACGAAGTATGATATTTTTTATCCATAAACAAGGTAAGAAGCACAACATAAAGCACAACAAGCGCCAGCGTGAGAATTACAGTTCCGGAATTAACATTTTTAGAAGTAATATCTTCAACCAAGAATACGAAAGCTACGATAGCGGCACCCGCAACACCTATCTGTCTTGAACTGAATTCTTTAAGTCTTATAAACGTCTTATATGCCATAAGAACGAGAATAAATGAATAAATAAAAGACTGTCTGTAGGGTAGATCGTTAGGGAAATGGAAGCCATGCCAAATATAATTGAGAAAATTTACATTAAATGAAAAATACAGTGTGACAAGCAGAGCTATAGTTGTAATTTTTTCTTTTTTTGAAATGCTTTTTGTAAAGAAATATAAGGGGGCAAGAATAAGTGTTATGACTCCGCAATAAACATTCGGTAAAACATCGTCTCCGCTGCTTCTTATTGTGGTATCAAGACTTGCAAGATGATTGGCAAAAAAGTCAAAGTAAGTAAAGTAGCTTTTAATATCCTCCGGGAATGTGCCTGAGGTCGCAGAGCTTGACTTGAGAACATTGTATACCGGAAGAAGAGCAAAGGCCATTAGGCAGGCAGAGCCGAAAGAAGCGATAGCAAAAATGAAGCCTGATCTTAGAAAACGTCTGTTGAAAAGTCTGAGAATAAAATTATGTTTTTTCTTTGCAAATTTTTTACTTATAAGTGAGCCGCTTTCATAAGAATTAATGTAGTAATAAAAGAAATATATTACGGCAAATATGCAAAGCATATATGACATATAGTAGTTTGAAAACATTGAAAGAGAAAGTCCGACAATATAAGTAGCAGGTCTGCCGTGATTGATTATTCTCTCAATACCGAGAAGAATAACCGGAAGGAGAATCATTGCATCAAGCCACATTACATTCCAGTAATAAGCAAGCATATATCCGCAAAATGCATATAGTATGCCGAATGAAACCACGGCAAAATTTTGTCTTTTAAGGGAATTTTTGACGTAATAAGTAAAGGCAGATGCTGAAAAAGCGGCTTTTATAAGAATCATAGCGCCAATTGCTTCGGGAATGTTTTTATGACCGAAGAACATTATAATTGCACCGATCGGGCTTGAAAGATAGTTGAAATAGTTACCTAAAAAACAGCTTCCGAGACCTGATTTCCAGGAATAAAAGAAGCTTCCGCCCTCCTTGACAATATCGTAAAGTTCAGCAAAGAGAGGACCGTACTGATGATAAAGGTCCATTCTCAAAATTGTTTTATCGCCGAAGGGAATCATACCGTTGCATAGGTATACCGCAAGCATAGTTACGCTCGTAGCAAGAAAAGCGATAAGTATATATTGGTTATCAGCAGGAAAAGTTTTTTTATTTTTGAGCATAGTAAACCTCACAGAACTTGATTATCTAATACATAATACAATAAACCGACTCATTCTTCAAGATGTTTTTTTAAAATTGTAATAAAATCGGACACGCTGTCATAGTTTTTGAATGTAGAAAAATTTAAGGCGGTAATGTTTATGAATTTTAAAGAAGAAAATTTTGACAGTGCAGTTAATATTTTATCTCCGCTTCTTAAAAGCAAGCTTATGAATCTGAACTGTATTATTAAAAGCGATACCTACGAAATACGGTTGAGAGCAGGAAAGCCGATTATACTTTTCGGCAAATACGGATATTTATTTTTTAACAAAAACGGAGATGTTTCCTCTTTTCAAAATGAGAATTCCTATATTTGCAATCCTGAAATTATCAATGAAGCCTTCAACCGTCTTTGCTGTTATTCAGTATACAGCCATATAGAAAGTCTTGTTAACGGTTATATAACCTTCCAGGGCGGACACAGAGCAGGAATAACAGGAACAGCAGTTGTAAATAATCAAGGAGCAGTAACCTCGGTTAAGGATATTTCTTCAGTTAATATAAGAATAGCCCGACAAATTAAAGGGGCTGCGGACGGTATCTTAAAAGAAATAGGGCGCGGTAATACATCAATTATAATTGCCGGTCCGCCCTCATCAGGAAAAACAACTGTTCTCAGAGATTATGTGAGACAGCTTTCTGATAGGATGAAAAAAATCTGTCTGATTGATGAAAGACAGGAAATTGCGTGTATGAACGGAATATTCTGTCAACACGATGTCGGAGTCAATACAGATGTTCTTAATAATTATCCGAAAGCAAAAGGTATAATGAATGCAATCAAAACAATGTCTCCTGATATTATTGCGTTGGATGAGGTAGGAGAGAAGCAGGAAATTGAAGGAATAATCAAAGGTGTTTGTAGCGGTGTCGGCTTCATTACAACAGTTCATGCTTTTGATTTTAAAGATTTAATAAGAAGACCCCAGATAAAAGAATTGATTGATACGGGGGCTTTTACAAAGATTGTTTTACTGAAATGCGCCGAAAAACCCGGAGAAATTAAAGGTGTATATGACATCGATGAGGTGCGTGATGAAATTTACAGGAACAGTTTTATTATGGACGGCATTTACGATGGTAGGGATGAAAATATCATTATTGCTTAAAAAAAGGGTTTCAGTGCTGGATGAAACGATATTGCTACTGAATTCGGTAATGGCTGAAATCCAATTTTCAAAGGCTGATATTGTAAAAATTATTTCAGAAATTTCTTTTGAATCTGCTGTGAAAAATTTAAGCTTTCTCGAAAATTTAAGCGACATTCCGGTGTATGAGGATTTTCGAAGCGCATGGCAGAAATCAATTAATCTATTCCCTTATTATAAGAGAGAGGAAAAAGAAAGATTGTTGCAATTGGGTTCATTTTTAGGAACAACGGATGTTGACAGCCAGATTGATACACTTAAGCTTTATCTGTCTTTTTTTGAAGTATATCGCTTTAACTCACAGAATGAATATGAAAAATACGGTAAAGCATCGTCTTTATTTGGCTTTTTTATCGGAGCATCAATATTTATATTATTACTTTGAACAAAATGAAAGGTTAATTCTTGGCAAAAGATTTAAAAGAGACTGATATGGAACTGGATTTAATTTTTAAAATTGCAGCAATCGGCGTAATTGTTGCGGTGCTTAATCAATTGTTGGCAAAAACTGACAGGGGAGAATACGCTACCCTTACAACTATTGCCGGAATTATAATTGTACTTCTAATGATAATTCCTCACATCGAGGAGCTTTTCGGAAGCATCAGGAAAATTATTGATTTCTGATGCTGATTAAAATTATTATTATCGGTCTCTCTTTATGCCTGATTAACATTTTTCTGAAAAAACAGATGAGTGAATTTGTCTTACCGATTGAGCTTGTTTTTATTTCGTTCGCTGCCTTTGTTTTAGTTGAATATTTTCAGGATATTTTCAAAGGAATTTCTCAAATAATGGAACAGACAGAATATGGTGAGGAGCTTATGATCTCTACGGTAAAGGCTGCCGGCATTTGTCTTCTGACAAAATTTGCCTCGGATATATGTGATGAAAACGGAAATAAGCTGATTTCGGATGTTATTGAGTTTACGGGTAGGATTATGCTTACTCTTATAGCTGTACCTTATATTGAAGCAATAATGAAAACAGCAGTTGCATTTACAAAATGAAAAAAATATTTATAACAATTGCCGTACTTGCTTTCACCTTGCTTTTCTGTATGAAAGCGTCGGCAACGGATGAAATAAGAGATAATTTATCTGAAAAGCTTTTCAATGAAACTGACGGAGAGATAACAGAAATTCTCGATGATTTCGGTATAACATCACTTGATTTTGAAAAGATCTATAATATATCTTTTGAGAGCATTTTCAGTTATTATAAAGACGAATTCAGGGTATATCTTAGGGATTGTATAAATCTGTTTTCAAAGATTTTTTCGATTATTATCTTAGGCGGAGTAGTTTCTCTTATAATCGAAGAGAAAAAATATAAAAGTATTCTTTCTGCAATTCTTATCCCGGTAGTTACACTTATTCTTACTGATGAAATTAATCTGTGCATAAGCTCGGCTCTGTCTCTAATTAAGCTTAACGGTAATTTTTTGCTTAGCTTTGTGCCTGCTTACGCCATAACGATTGCTCTTTCGGGAAACCCGGCAACAGCGATTACATATAACACAATAGTACTTGGCTTTGCTGAAGTTATTTCAGCGGTAATAAACTTTGGTTTTGCGGATATAATCGGATGCTTTTTTTGTCTGAGCATTGGCTTTTCTTTGAATGAAAATATTAACTTTTCCCGTTTTATAAGCTCAGTAAACAGATTTATTTCTTTTGCTCTCGGTCTTATTTCTTCTGTATTTGCAGCAATGCTGTCAGTCAAAGGAATTTTTTCTGTTGCTTCGGATTCCGTTGCCTCGAAGGGGATAAGGTTTGCTATAGGAAGTCTGATACCCGTAATCGGTTCATCAATCAGCGATGCGTATTCAACACTCATAGGAAGTATCAATATTTTAAAAAGCTCTGTTGCGATAGTCGGAATTGTTGCGGTTGTGCTGATTAACCTTCCTGTTGTTTTTGAAATTCTATTATTCAATATTTCTCTGAATGCTCTTAGTTTTATTAGTGAGCTCTTTGACTGTAAAGGTATTTCCGATATTCTGAAGGCTTTTGCCTGCGGATTAAAAATCATTGTTTTGCTTGTTATCTTTGAGGCGTTTATTCTGATAATTTCGACAGCGGTTATGCTGACCTTGAGAGGTGGATGAGTGAAAAATCTGAGTTTATGGTGCGGGATGGTTTCTTTGGTTTCTGCCATGTCGTCTGTTTTTATTCTGATATTACCTGAGAGCAGACAAAAAAAGGCTTTTAGTACCTTTTCGATAGTTGTTTTAGTTTTTTCTTTAATTTATCCGATGAGCAAAAGCCCGGAAAAGTCTTTTGATTTTTCAGATATTTTTTCACTTCTTGAAAATAAAAGCATTGAAGATGAGATAATAGAAAGCGAAAATTATCTTCTTCTTTCAGCAGTAAGCAGTGAAACGATTGAATATCTTGAAAAATCTTTTAGTGAATACGGAATTGAGTGTAAGTGCGAAGTGGATTGTATATATGAAAAGGATACGATATTAATAAAAAGCATTAGTGTTAACGGTGACTTTTCTGCTGAACAAAATAGTATTATTGCTTTTGAAATATATGAAGTTGCAGGTGAAAAAGTCGAAATTGTTATAAACGGAGAAATATATGAATGAAATCAATAAAGAAAAACTGACTGTTTTGTTTGATAAAATCAAAAGAGATAAAAAGGTGTTGCTGATAGTGATTACGGGTTTTTTAGGCATAATAATGATTTTCTTTTCCGAAATCCTGCCCGAAGAGAAAAAAGACTCCGTTGAAACAGATAATAAAAGTCATTTTTCCGAATATGCTTATAAGGAAGAGCTTGAACAGATAATCGGGAAAATTGACGGAGTGGGAAATGTAGAGGTAATGCTGACTTATGAAGGAACCGTGGAAAGTGTATATGCAAAAGATACGTCGAAGCAAATTAAAAGTGAAGACGCAAAAACAGATGAGGAGCACATAATTATCGACAAAGGAAGCGAGGAGGACGGATTGCTTCTTAAAGAAATATATCCCCGGGTTATCGGAGTTGCCGTAGTATGCGAAGGAGGGGATAATCCTACTGTAAAAAATGAAATAACTCAGATGTTGAAAGCTCTGTTTGATATTGGCAGTAACAGCATAAGCATTTCAGAAATGAACGGTTAGGAGGAAAAATATGCTTATAAAAAAAAGACAGGTACTTACAGCTACTCTTATTATTGCTCTGTGTGCAGCAATAACGGTGAATTGGTATTTTACCAAGCCGGAAAACGATAATAATCTTCAGACAACAAGTGTTGATGAAGCTGTTACGGGAAATCTCGGCGATACTCTGTTTGTCGCCGGAACTACAGTAAAAGAAATCGAAAACGATGATAGCACAACTGAATCCGTTTTGGTTAATAATGAAGTTAAAACGAGCGAGGAGGCAACAGATGCGAAGGAATATTTTTCCGAAGCAAAGCTTAAACGATCGCAGGCTTATGATGAAGCAGTTTCAAATATAGAAAAAATGCTTAATAACGATAAACTTGAAAGTGCAGAAAAAAATAAAATCACAGTTATGCTTTCTGACTACAGCAAGGATATGAAAACCCAGACTGATACTGAAAATCTTATAACAGCAAAAACAGGAAAGGAATGTCTGGTTGTTATTAACGGTGACACCTGTCAGGTGATTTTGGAAAAAAATACACTAAATGACACACTTATTCTGCAAATTAGTGAAATAATTGAAAGAAATACGGATATTTTTTCAGAAAATTTAACAATTATTGAGTTAAAATAGTTGTAGGATTTTAAAAACTGTGATACAATATTATGAATTGTATTATGAATAACCAACAGAATTGCTCTGTTGGGGGAGGATGTTAATATGACAAGACGCGAAGCAAGAGAACTGGCATTTGTGCTTATATTTGAAAAAAGCTTTCAGGAGGATGTAACAATCGTTGAGTTGATTGAAAATGCTCTTGAGCTTGAAATTTTTCCTACAAATGCTTTTGCTGAAAATCTGGCAAAAAAGGTTTATGCAAATCTCGATGAAATTGATACCCTTATCAACGAAAATCTTGTAGGCTGGTCTGCTAAGAGAATTTCTAAGGTATCCCGTGCAATTTTAAGACTTGCAGTGTGTGAGCTTCTTTACAGCGAAAATATGCCTGTTGGTGTTGCTATCAATGAAGCTGTTGAAATTGCCAAGAAATACGCCACAACCGATGATGCATCTTACGTAAACGGAGTTCTCGGTACAATTGCAAAGAAAATCAAAAAATAAAATGGTATATTTAGGCTTTGATACAAGTAATTACACCACCTCAGCAGCTTTTTATCTGCCTGAGGAAAACAGAATTATTCACAGTAAAATGCTTTTACCTGTGAAGGAAGGGGAAAAGGGTCTCAGACAAAGTGATGCTGTTTTTCATCATACACAGCAGTTGAGTGTTGTCTGCAATGATCTCTTTTCAAAATGTGACTACAAACCGGTTTCAATAGGGGCGTCTGCTTTTCCGAGAATGGCAGAAGGCTCCTATATGCCTTGCTTTTTGGTTGGCCTCAATACAGCAAGGATTATAAGTGATCTCAACGGTATAAGTCTTCACATCACTTCCCATCAGGTCGGTCATATTATTGCCGCACTTTATAGCGCAGAAAGACTTGAGCTTATCAATGAAAGGTTTATCGCTTTTCACCTTTCCGGCGGTACAACAGAGGCCTTACTTGTTGAGCCTGATAAAAAAGAAATAATCAGGTGTACGCTCATCGGCTGTTCAACTGATCTCAACGCAGGACAAGCTATTGATCGTACGGGCGTTATGTTGGGTATGAAATTCCCCTGTGGTGCCGAGCTTGACAGACTTTCAAAGCAAAGCACACAAAATTATAAAATAAAGCCAAGCGTTAAAGGTACAGATATCAGTCTTTCCGGTGCTGAAAATAAATGCAAGGCCATGATCGAAAAAGGTGAAGAGCCCTGCGACGTTGCTCGTTTCTGCATACAGTATATAGCTGCATCAATTGAAAAGATGACCGAAAATATAATCGCCAAATACGGAACCCTCCCTCTTGTATATTCAGGCGGTGTAATGTCAAACAGCTATATGAAGGAGCGTTTTCAAAACAGATTCGGCGGTATCTTTGCTTCACCTGAATTTTCGAGCGATAATGCAGCCGGTGTTGCCATAATGGCATATCTTAAGGAGAATAGAAAATAAATGTCAACCATTTTAACTGTTACTCAGATTAACACTTATCTGAAATCAGTAATTGATTCAGACTATAACTTAAAAAATATATTCATAAGCGGTGAGATATCGAATTTTACCAATCATTACCGAACAGGTCATTTTTATTTCACCCTGAAGGACGAAAGCTCAGCAATAAAAGCTGTTATGTTCCGTACGGCAGCTCAAAGGATTGCTTTCGAGCCTGAAAACGGTATGAAGGTGCTTGTAAGAGCAAATCTTTCTTTGTACGAAAGAGACGGTGTCTATCAGCTCTATTGTGAGGATATGATTCCCGAAGGTGTAGGAGAGCTTACATTAGCATTTGAACAGCTTAAGGACAAGCTCAGCAAAAAGGGAATGTTTGATGACGAAAACAAGAAGCAGTTACCGCCATACCCTCAAAGAATCGGTGTAATTACTTCACCGACCGGGGCGGCTTTGCAGGATATACTTACTGTGCTTTCCCGACGCTATCCTTCCGGTGAGGTTGTATTTGAGGGTGTTCAGGTGCAGGGAGAAAGCGCCACAGGTCAAATTGCTGAAGCTATCCGAAAATTCAATCGCCTTAAGGGTGCCGATGTTCTTATAGTCGGCAGGGGAGGCGGCTCCATTGAGGATTTGTGGGCTTTTAACGAGGAGGAGGTAGCGCAAGCTATTTTTGATTCTGAAATTCCGATTATTTCCGCCGTTGGCCATGAAACGGATTTCACAATTGCTGATTTTGTAAGCGATATGCGTGCTCCCACTCCGTCTGCAGCCGCTGAAATTGTTGCTCCCGACTATCGCGAGGTGCTTTATGCTGCCGATAAAATCCTAGATTCAATGACTGATTCACTTGAAAGACTTTTGAACAGCTATACAATATCACTTATGTCTTGTGAACAAATTCTTACTGAACACAGCCCTCATAAAACTCTAATGCTTTATTCTCAATGCCTTGAGGCTTGTGAAAATAAAATAAAAGGTGCAATTAATTCAAAGTTCGAAAACTATGTAACTTCACTTTCTAATTTTTCAGCAAGACTTGAAGGTACAAGTCCTCTCAAAGTTCTTGCCAGAGGCTATTCGTTCACGAAGGATGATAACGGGTTCAATATTAAAAGCATATCTGAAGTCGATAAGGGAGATATCATCTCGGTTGTGCTCAGCGACGGTGTGCTCGAATGCACCGTTGAAAACATAAAAACAAACTGATTTTACATAAAGTTATTTTGAAAGGAAAAAACAATGGAAATATATACACTTGATACGGCTATGATAAGACTTAAGGAAATTGCTGAAAGTCTGGAAAGCGGAGAGTATGACCTCGAAATGTCAATCAAGCTTTATGAAGAAGGCGTGAAAATAATCTCCTTCTGCAATAAAACTCTTTCTGATGCAAAGCAAAAAATTACAGAACTTACTGAAGATCCCCTCGGAGAAAACGAAAATGATTGACGAAAGATTAAACAGTTATATTTCACTTATAAATAAGCGACTGTCTGAGCTTATACCGGATTGCGATTTCGGTGAGGACATTGTTCATGAGGCTATGAAATACAGTCTTTCCATCGGCGGAAAGAGAATAAGGCCTGTTCTTGTTCTTGAATGCTGCCGTATTTGCGGCGGAAAAATTGAGGACGCTCTTGATTTTGCCTGTGCACTTGAAATGGTTCACACTTATTCCCTTATCCACGACGATTTACCTTGTATGGATGACGATGAGCTTCGCAGGGGAATGCCTTCGTGCCACATTAAATTCGGAGAAGACTTTGCTCTTCTTGCCGGAGATGGTCTCCTTACTAGGGCTTTTGGTGTTATTGCCAATAGTACTGTATCAAGAAGAAAACCTGTCGTTGCGGTCAATGCTGTTTCGGCACTATCATACCTTGCAGGATGCAACGGTATGATTGGCGGTCAGGTTATTGATTTAAAAAACGAAAACAGAAAAGCATCAATTGAAACTGTTGAAACCCTGGACAAGCTTAAAACGGGTGCTCTTATCAAGTGTGCTGCTCTTCTCGGCTGTCTTTGCGCTGAAGCTAATGAAGAAAAAACTGCAGCTTGCATCGGTTATGCTGAAAAAATCGGGCACGCTTTCCAGGTTATTGATGATATACTTGATGTAACCGGAGATGAAAAAGAGCTGGGAAAACCAATAGGAAGCGATGCAGAAAATAACAAAAGCACTTATGTTACCTTATTAGGTCTTGATGAATCTAAAAAGCTTGCTGCTTCCTTGACTGATGAAGCAATTTCTTCCCTTGGTTGTTTTGGTGATGAGGCGGATTTTCTTAAGTCGCTTGCAATAAAACTAACAAAGCGTTCAAGCTGAAAGAGACGGTTAAAATGAAATTTGAAATTCTTTCAAAAATTAATAGTCCGGATGATTTAAAAAAACTCAGTACCGAAAGCCTCTCTGCGCTTGCTGAGGAAATAAGATATAAATTAATTGAAACAGTGTCTTCAAACGGTGGTCATCTTGCTCCGAATCTTGGTGTTGTTGAGCTTACAATAGCAATGCATAGAGTTTTCTCTTCTCCTGCTGACCAATTCGTTTTTGACGTAGGACATCAATGTTATACACATAAGCTTCTGACCGGCAGATATGAAAAATTTTCAACCCTTCGAATAAAAGGCGGAATATCGGGCTTCTGCAGACCAAGTGAAAGCGTCCATGATATTTTCTTCAGCGGTCACAGCGGCACTTCTGTTTCTTCCGGTCTGGGGCTTGCCGAGGCTAAAAGAATAAACGGTGACAACAATTATGTTGTTACTGTCATCGGTGACGGCTCCTTTACCGGCGGAATGGTATATGAGGCTCTTAATAACGGCGGACGGAGCGATGCAAAGCAGATAATTATTCTCAACGACAATAAAATGTCCATTTCTGAAAATGTTGGTGCCTTTGCCAAATACCTTGCTGTAATTCGGTCACGCCCGGGCTATTACACATTTAAAGCAAATACAGAAAAGTTTTTAAGCAAATTTCCTTTAGGCGAAAAAATTGCTAAAGAGATTTACAATATTAAAACTGACGTAAAAAATAAAATTTACAAGCAAAGTACCTTCTTCGAGGATCTTGGCTACAGATATATGGGTCCTATCGACGGACATAACATTGAAAATCTTTGTGATGCTATGGAAAGCGCAAAAAGTGTCAACGGACCTGTTCTTTTGCATGTTATTACAGTAAAGGGGAAGGGATACGGACATGCAGAAAAATTCCCCAGTCAGTTCCACGGAATATCTAAATTTGACATTGAAACCGGTGAGCCTGTTTATTCCGGTGAAAGCTTTTCTTCAATGTTCGGTAAATATCTTTGTGAACATGCAAAAAATGATCATGATATCTGCGCTGTAACTGCAGCGATGGGAATAGGAACGGGGCTTGACGGATTCAGTAAGCTTTATCCTGAACGTTTTTTTGACGTCGGAATAGCTGAGGAGCATGCGGTTACTTTCTCATCCGGTCTTGCAAAAAACGGTATGAAGCCGATTTATGCGGTTTATTCAACATTTTTACAAAGATGCTATGACCAGATAGTCCATGATATTTCACTTCAAAAGCTCAGGGTTATTTTTGCCATAGACAGAGCCGGCTTTGTCGGTGAAGACGGTGAGACCCATAACGGTCTTTTTGATGTTCCTTTTCTTAATACTATTCCTGATATTACTGTATATTCGCCATGTTGCTATAAGTCGCTTTATGCCGATTTAAGTAATGGGTTATATGCTGATGAATATGCGGTAGCTGTCAGATATCCGAGAGGTGCGATGGCGGAAATAACGGGTAAGCTTAAGTTTCATGAAATTGATTATTCTTATTACGGTAATAAAGATGCAGATAAATTAATTGTAACCTATGGCAGAATTTCAGGTAATGCAATTTCGGCTGTTGATGAGCTTGAAAACACGGCTTTGGTTGTTTTTAACCGTATAAAGCCTGTTCCTGTGAGTGCTTTTGAAATAATCAGAACAAAGAAAGAGGTTTTCTTCTTTGAGGAAGGCCTTAAAAGCGGCGGTGTCGGTGAAAAATTAGGTTCGATGCTTTTAGAAAGCGGATTCAGCGGTAAATACAGAATAACAGCAGTCAATGATGAATTTGTAAGGCAGGCGAGTGTTTCCGATTTACTTAAGAAATACTCTCTTGATACTGAATCAATGATAAAAATTGTAAGTGGTGAAAAATAAGTGAAAGAAAAAATCAGACTTGATGTAGCCTTGTTTGAAAGAGGCTTTGTTGACAGCCGCGAAAAAGGTAAAGCTCTTATTATGGCCGGTCTTGTTTATGTTAACGGCCAAAAGGAAACAAAGGCAGGTGCATCTGTCAAAAGTGAAGACTGTATTGAGCTTCGCGGTGAAAAAATGCCCTATGTAAGCCGCGGGGGATATAAGCTTGCAAAAGCGATTGATGAATTCAATCTTCGTCTTGACGGCTGTGTATGTATGGATATCGGTGCTTCAACGGGTGGATTTACTGATTGTATGCTTATGAACGGTGCCGTTAAGGTTTATTCCATTGATGTCGGCTATGGCCAGCTTGCCTGGAAGCTCCGTAAGGATGAAAGAGTTGTCAATATGGAAAGAACAAATTTCAGATATGTAACTCACGAGGAAATACCTGAAGAAATTGACTTTGCAAGTGTTGATGTTTCGTTTATTTCTCTTAAGCTTATTATTCCGGTAATGAGAAATCTTCTTAAAAACAACGGCAGAGCCGTTTGTCTCATTAAGCCTCAGTTTGAAGCAGGAAAAGATAAAATAGGTAAAAAAGGTGTAGTACGAGATATCGAAACCCATTATGATGTTGTTCAGATGATTTATGATTTTGTTCTTGAAAACGGATTTTCGGTGCTGAATCTTGACTTTTCACCTATTAAAGGTCCGCAGGGAAATATTGAATATCTTATTTTCATTGAAAAGACAGATGAGCCATGCGTTTATATTGACAAATCGGTCAAGGATATAGTTGATACGTCTCATCTGAAGCTTGACAGAGGTGAACAGTAATGAAAGTTGCTTTCCACATAAATATCACAAGAAAAAACGCATATGAGGTTGCTGTCAACGTGTACAGAAAGCTTGTTTCTCTCGGTGTTGATGTAATAGTTATTGACGATGTCAAGAGTGAATTTGACTGTGACGGAACTGTTTTTAGGCCTATTGATGAGGCTGTTGCACAGTGTGATGTTCTTGTTGCTGTCGGTGGTGACGGTACTATAATTCATTCTGCACATACTGCTGCTCTCTACGATAAGCCTATTCTCGGAATTAATGCCGGTCGGCTTGGCTTCCTTGCCGGAATTGAAAAGGAAGAGCTTGAGCTTTTGAAAAATCTTATTAACGGTAATTATCTTATTGATAACAGAATGATGCTTTCGGTTAAAAGATACGAAAAGGATCGGTTTGTTAAAGAATATCTGTGCCTCAATGATGTTGTCGTTGCTCGTGGCGCGTCAATGCATATGTGTGAGATAGAGGCAAGCAGTGACAACAGGTTAATCAGCCGATATATCTCTGACGGTCTTATTGTTGCAACACCGACGGGATCTACAGCGTATTCCCTTTCAGCCGGAGGTCCTGTTGTTGACACTGCGATTGAAGGTCTGATACTTACCCCGGTCTGCCCTCATTCAATATTATCAAGATCAATGATTTTCAAGGCGGATTCTGTAATTGATGTATCAGTCAGAAATTCGGATGTTTCCTTGCCTATATTCAGCTGTGACGGTGAAGACGGTATCATTATGACCAATGAAACAAAGCTTACCGTTACCAAATCGGACAAGGTTACAAAAATTATACGAATAAAATCAGAGGGCTTTTCTGAAATTCTTACAAGAAAGTTAATTGAAAGAAACGGATATTAAACTGAGCTTAAAACGAAAGAAAGGACAGCAGTATTAATGTAATTTATATACTGCAGGTGAAAATATGAAAAAGAACAGACATGAGGCTATTCTCAATCTTATAAGCAGAGAGGATATCGGCACCCAGGAGGAGCTTATGACCAAGCTTAAGGAACTTGGCTTTAAGGTGACTCAGGCTACTGTTTCGAGGGATATCAAATTTCTTAAGCTTATCAAAACACCCGTAAGCTCAGGTCAGTACAAGTATTCCTATGTTAAAAGTGATTTTGAGGATTTTTCAAAAAAATATTATTCTATTCTGGCACACTCGGTTACGGGGATTAATTACGCAGGAAACATTGCTGTTGTTAAGTGCTTTTCAGGCATGGCTCAGGCTGCCTGTGCTGCAATGGATAATCTTTCAATCGATAAAATCGTAGGTACTCTTGCAGGGGATGATACTATTTTTGTTCTTTGCAAGGATGAGGATTCCGCAAGAGAATTCAAAGAAAGCATCGAAGATCTTTTGAGCGCAAATTCTCAGTAAATCACCCGAAAGGAATAACAAAGTATATGCTTTCAAGTTTAAAAATTGAAAATGTTGCCGTAATAGAACATTCAGAAATAATTTTCGATTCGGGACTTAATATACTTACCGGTGAGACCGGTGCAGGAAAATCAATTGTTATTGATGCTATCAATGCCATTCTCGGTGAAAGAACTTCTAAAGATATCATCCGCAGTGGTGCAGACAAGGCAAAGGTGACTGCTTACTTTGAAAATATCCCTTCGGATATTTTTCTGAAGATGGAAGAAATCGGCGTCGATTGTGATGACGACGACAGCTTACTTATAACCCGTATAATCAACACCGACGGCAGAAATGTTTGCCGAATCAACGGAAGCAATGTTACTGTTTCAATGCTCAAATCTTTAGGCAGAGATCTTATTACAATATGCGGTCAGCACGACAGTCAGTATCTTTTGGTTAAAGAGCATCATATCAGCTTTATTGATGCAATGGCTGACTGTGAGGAACTGCTTGATTCATATCGCGAAGCCTATAATGAGCTTAAATCGGTAAAAAAACAGCTTAAAAAGCTTCTTTCAGCTGAGGATGAAAGAGAGAAAAGAATTGATTTTCTGAAATACCAGATCGATGAGCTTACTGCAGCTAATCTGAAAAAAGGCGAAAAAGAAGCTCTTACAAGGGAAAGAGATTTACTTTTGAACCGTGAAGAGGCTATTAGATGTCTTAATGCGGTGGATTCGCTTATAAACGGAGACGGAGAAAGCAGGGGACTCAGCGAAGGCGTGTATTCTCTCGTTGAAATACTTAATAAGCTTTCCTGCTTTGATGATGGGTTTAAAAATTACTGCGAAAACCTTACTGATCTGAGACTTTTGCTTTCCGAATGCTCTTCCCAGGCTGCTTCGGCTTTGGATAGTTTTGACGGAGATTACGGGGACATAAACGCAATTGAGGAAAGACTTGACGAAATTTACCGTCTTTCCCGTAAATACGGAGCAACTGAAGAGGAAATGCTTGCTTATTTTGCAGATATCGTTTCAGAGTATAATGCACTTGTTTCGGGTGATGATTTGATCGATGAGCTGCAGGACAGATATAATGAGCTTGCAAATGAGCTTTTTAAAAGAGGCTGTTATCTTTCCGACTGCAGAAAGAAGACCGCAATTGAGTTTGAAAATAAAGTTTTGAATGAGCTTCGTTATCTTGATATGCCTGATTCAAAATTTTTGGTCGATTTCAAAGAGGCTAATGCAACTGAAAACGGCATGGATGAAATAGAGTTTCTTTTCTCTGCCAACGCAGGTCAGGAAATGAAGCCTCTCATAAAAATCGCTTCAGGCGGTGAGCTTTCGCGAGTTATGCTGGCAATAAGATGTGTTCTTTCTGATTGCGATAAAATTGATACTATGATTTTTGATGAAATAGATACAGGTGTCAGTGGCCGTGCGGCACATAAGATTGCTTATAAAATGCACGAGCTTTCAAAGTCCAAGCAGGTTCTTTGTGTTACTCATCTGGCCCAGATAGCTGCATACGCTGATAATCATCTTTATATTGAAAAAAATGTCAGCGGTCAAGAGACTTATACAAAGGTAAGCTCCCTCAGTGAAAGCGAAAGAATACACGAAATCGCCCGAATAATCGGAGGAGACATAATAACATCGACTACTCTGGATTCTGCTAAAGAACTGATAAATTACGCGCGAAACAATTAATTTCTCTTTTCTATTGACTTTATTGTTTTCTGTGTTAAAATATTAAGAAATGTAAATAATTCTGAAAGGACGAATATAAAATGAAAATTTACGAAGAGCTTGTTGCAAGAGGTCTTATTGCGCAGGTTACAGACGAAGAAAGAATAAGAGACCTTGTTAATAACGGCAAGGCTGTTTTCTATATCGGCTTTGACCCGACAGCTGATTCCTTGCACGTAGGTCATTTTATGGCTCTTTGCCTTATGAAGAGACTTCAAATGGCAGGTAACAAGCCTATCGCACTTATCGGCGGCGGTACCGCTATGATCGGTGACCCTTCGGGCCGAAGCGATATGCGTCAGATGATGACAACCGAAACAATTCAGCACAACTGTGATTGCTTTAAGGAGCAGATGAGTAAGTTCATAGACTTCTCAGAAGGCAAGGCTATTATGGTTAACAATGCCGATTGGCTTCTTGATCTTAATTATATTGAGGTTCTCCGTGAGGTTGGTGCCTGCTTCTCAGTTAACCGTATGCTTTCAGCTGAGTGCTACAAGCAAAGAATGGAAAAAGGTCTTTCGTTCCTCGAGTTCAACTATATGATTATGCAAAGCTATGACTTCTATCAGCTTTTCCAAAAATACGGCTGTAATCTTCAGTTCGGCGGCGATGATCAGTGGAGCAATATGCTCGGCGGTACTGAGCTTATAAGAAGAAAGCTCGGTGAAGATGCTGCTGCAATGACAATCACTCTTCTTCTCAACTCTGAAGGAAAGAAGATGGGTAAAACTCAGAGCGGTGCTGTATGGCTTGATCCCAACAAGACAAGCCCCTATGATTTCTATCAGTATTGGAGAAACGTTGCCGATGCCGATGTTCTTAAGTGTATCCGTATGCTTACCTTCCTTCCCATTGAAGAAATAGATAAGATGGACAGCTGGGAAGGCAGTCAGCTCAATAAGGCCAAGGAAATTCTCGCTTACGAGCTCACAAAGCTTGTTCACGGCGAAGAAGAAGCTAAAAAGGCTGATGAAGCTGCAAAAGCACTTTTCGGTGGCGGAGTCAACTCTGACAATATGCCGACAACAACTCTTACCGCTGATGAATTTACTGACGGAGCAGTTTCTCTTATTGATGTACTTGTTAAAACCGGTATTATCAAATCAAGAGGCGAGGGCAGACGTCTTATTGAGCAGGGCGGCGTCTCTGTTGACGATGTAAAGGCAAAGAGCTTTGCAGACGTAATTTCTCTCTCAGACTTTGAAAAAGGTTATGTTATCATTAAAAAAGGAAAGAAAGTTTTCCATAAGATTATTGTTGAATAAGTTTTTTGCTTTATAACCGGGTTTTGTTTGAGGCCCGGTTGTTTTTTTGTACAAAAATAACACCTTCCGTTTCTCGGGGAAGGTGTTATTCGCCTGAAGATAAATTATACTTTCTTAAGCTTATACATAATGTGTGCGCCGACCATTGAAAGAACAACACCAACGGGAATTAAAACGCCGATGCCGGGGTCAACAAAGAGTAAGAGAAGTGTAACCGCTGCAATAGGGAAGATTGAAATTTTCCAATGCTTTACAAAATATGTAGCGGCAAGAGAACCGAAAATAGTGTAGGTTACCTGCTGGAAGGCAGGAGCAAAAGCTTCGCTTGACATAAGCTTTGAGAAGTTAGGATTGAGAGCGAAGATAATAACGAAAACAGCAATAACAATTGTGGTAACAATAATTGATGAGCAAATTGCAATAGTTGTGATAACCTCGCCTTCCTCGGTATTTGCCTTTACCTTGCTGTTTTCCAAAGCGTTAAGAGCACAAGGCATTTTGAGGTTCATGATGTTACCGGTAACAAAAGAAAGGTATGTACCGCCTGCACCGAGCATTGGCGAATAAGCGATAACCTCGATGATTCCTGTTGCAAAGAAGAAGGCAATTGAAGCAAGACCTTTACCGACAACATCTATTCTCGGTGTTACACCGAAATGAAGACATATGGCAACGGGAATACAAAGAAAGAAGATAAGTGCAGAAATAATCCAGATTCTGCCCCAGGTATGAACTTTATCCATATAAGTTTTCATTATTTCATTCTCCTTTCCTATTAATAGCGCCACTCAATGGCGGCAAATTCAGGTGCAAACTGATTGAGAAGAACAACAACAACCATTGCAAGAACCATACTTAAAGGCATTGAAAGAGCATCAATCCAGTTTTTCTTGAGCTTTTTGTTTACAAGTGTAAATATAAGCATAAATCCGATTGAAGAAACAAGAGCTGTAAGTGAGAGCACGCCTGCACCGTCACCGATAATTGCTTCCTTGCTTGAGCCTGTGCCTGCAAGTCCTCTGCCGATAAAGGCTGAAATAAGACCGATAAAGGCTGCTGCGGTCATAATGTCCATCCAGGCTGAATTCTTACTTGCAACATCGGAAACGCCCTTCTGAATCTTTTTGAGAACAATAGGAATAAGAATGAGGGGAAGGCAACTGCCTAATGTCATAACCGTTGCAATTTCAGCAAAGGATTGGGGATCGGTAACGGGAGATGCAATACCGCCTGTCTGTCCTGCAGCCTCGAGCGCAGCGATAGCTGCTGTCGTTTCATACTGAATAGCGCCGATAACAGTAAGTCTTATCCACGGTAAAACATAACCTAGAGCAACCGAAAGAGTAATAACGGTAACTGCTATACCGATTGCAGGTGCGAAAGAGAAAATAGCACTTGAAGTAATTGCATTTTTAAGCTTTTCTTTTGTAATTCCGAGCTCGAGACCTCTTGTCCAGGATTTTTTCATAAAGAATAAAGCCTGAGCACACACAAAAACGATTATGGCAAGAACAAGAAGATACATAAAGCCGTCTGATTTGAAATCCGAGAACATGTTGTTTCCTCCGTTTTGTTAAATTATAACGCTTTATTGCGTTACTTTATTGATATAATATCATTTAAAGGTAAATTAGTCAACAAAATAACATCCAAAATCTTTGACATAGACAATAATTGTGGTATAATAAACAAGAAAACATCACTGTTAATAATCACAACATTAGAGGCATATAATCTAATGGTGATTATTATGAATGAAACGAAAGAACAAGATTATTATTTTCCTATACTTGTGGTTCAGATTATAGTTTTTGTTTTACTCACTATACTTGTATATCTTTTCGGAACAGAAGGCGATTTTAAGAATAACTATCTGACGCTTCTTAAAAGTAATGTTGATTCAGTTGAAATCAGTGAAGCTGTTGAAACATTCCGAAAGCATCTTTATACGGGTGAAATTTTTACTGTTCTCAATATCAACGACGATTTTTCCGAACAGCAGGATAAAACTACAACAGAATTAAACAACGGAATCGGCGGAAAAGATATCGAACACAAAAAAGCAAAAGAAAATACCAGCTTTTCACCTGTTTTTTCAACAGTGAAAATATTGCCGCCTATTGAAGATGGAAAATATACTTCTTATTTTGGTTATCGTATAAATCCGATTACCGGTGAATACGGCTTTCACAGCGGACTGGATATTGCCGCACCTGACGGAACAAAAATACGCGCTGCCTTTAACGGTCGCGTTATTAAATCCGGATACGATGCTCAGGCAGGAAATTATATCTACCTTTCCCATGACGACGGCTTTGTAACCTTTTACTGTCATTGCAGTAAAATTCTAATCCCGGTTGATACTGTCGTCCGTCAGGGGGAAACAATAGCATTTGTGGGTTCGACAGGTTACTCAACGGGGCCTCATCTTCATTTTGAGATCAGAAAGAATAACATCAGATATAATCCCTTGTGGCTTCTTGAAAAATGATTTTTCGAATTGGCAGATTAAAGCTTAAGCTTTCTTTTTCGTTTGTGGCTCTGACCGCACTGATGGTTATTCTTTGTGAAGAAAAGATAGTGATATACTCTTTGCTTTCTTCGTTTATTCACGAGACGGGTCACTTGTTTTTTATGTGGGTTACCGGTGATCTCCCGAAAATTATTGAGCTTTCGTTCTTTGGAATGAGGATAGAAAAAGCGGAACAAGTATGTATTTCCTACAAAAAGGATTTTTTTGTTGCTATAGGCGGTATAGCTTTTAATTTGCTGACAGTGCTTATATGCATTGCTTTAAACAATTTTTTACGGTCTGCATATTTAAGTGAATTTGCTGCAGTAAATCTTATTGTTGCGTCAATAAACTCTTTTCCGGTTTCTGCTCTTGACGGGGGAAGAGCTCTTAAATCAGTATTTCTGTTATCCAATGATAAAGATGTAAGTGACGGATATTCAGTATTTTTTTCCGATATTTTTCTGATTATATTTACTGCAGCTACTGTTATATACATTATATTTTATGGGATAAACATCAGTCTTGTTGCCATAATTTTGTATTTAATTTTTATAACTATCATAAAGAAATGGAGTTAAAAAATGATAAGAAAAGAAGTTGAAAAAATTCTTCCTCTCGTACAAAAACCCGGAAGATACACCGGAGGAGAGCTTAACAGTATTGTTAAAGATAAAAGCAAAATTGATTTGAGATACGCGTTTTGTTTTCCCGACAGCTACGAAATAGGAATGTCTCATCTGGGAATTAAAATTCTTTATTCCGCGGCAAATCAAAGGGATGATGTCTGGTGTGAAAGAGTTTTTGCACCCTGGACAGATATGGAAAAGGAAATGAGAGAAAGAAGCATCCCTCTTTATGCACTGGAAAGCGGTGACCCTTTAACCGAGTTTGATCTTATTGGCTTTACTTTGCAATATGAGCTTTCCTATACCAATATTCTTAATATGCTTGATCTTGCAGGTATTCCCATTAGAGCGGCCGACAGAAAGGATCTTACTCCTATTATTGTCGGGGGTGGTCCGTGTGCGTGTAATCCGGAGCCTATTGCTGATTTCTTTGATTTATTTATGCTTGGCGACGGCGAAGAGGTTTCTGATGAATTATTTAATCTTATAATCAAGTGCAAGAAAGAAAAGGCTTCTAAAGCTGATTTTTTAGTAAGAGCGGCGCAGATTAAAGGTGTTTACGTACCTTCGTTATACGAAATCGCATACAATAAAGATAAAACTATTAAATCAATTACTTCGACAAATAATGCACCCGAGAAGGTTACAAAACGCATTATTTCTGATCTTGACAGTGTTCATTATCCCGATAAATTCATTGTACCTTTTGTTGAAGTAGTGCACGACCGTGTTGTTCACGAAATTTTACGAGGATGCATACGCGGTTGCCGTTTTTGTCAGGCCGGATTCCTCTACAGACCTATACGTGAAAAATCTGCTGATACAATCAACAGCCAATGCAAAACACTCTGCGAAAGCACAGGATATGATGAAATTTCTCTTTCCTCGTTGAGCACTAGTGACTACTCTCATCTTGAAGAGCTTATGGAAAAACTTCTTTCCTGGACAGAGGATTATAAGGTTAACATTGCTTTGCCGTCACTCCGTGTTGATAATTTTTCAGAAAAGCTTATGGGATATCTTAAAAAAGTCAGAAGAAGCGGTCTTACTTTTGCGCCTGAAGCAGGAACACAAAGGCTCCGTGACGCAATCAATAAAAATGTTACGGAAGAGGAGCTTATGAACACAGCTAGACAGGCTTTTTCGGGTGGCTGGACATCAGTTAAGCTTTATTTTATGCTTGGCTTGCCTACTGAAACCTATGATGATGTTGCCGGCATTGCCGATCTCGCTCAAAAGGTTGTTAATGAGTTTTACAAGAACCCGGACAAGCCAAAAGGAAAGGGCGTTCAGGTAAGCATTAGTGTCTCATCTTTTGTTCCGAAGCCTTTTACACCCTTCCAGTGGGAAGCTCAGGATACAATGGACGAGCTTATAAGCAAGCAGAATCATCTTCTTTCGTCGGTTAAAACTAAAAAAGTGAGCGTAAGCTATCATAAGGTTAATATAAGTTTTCTCGAGGGTGTTTTTGCCCGTGGTGACAGACGTCTTTGTAATGTTATCGAATATGCTTGGAGAAATGGATGCAAATTTGACTCCTGGGATGATAATTTTCTTTTTGATGTTTGGCTTGATGCTTTCGAAAAATGCGGTGTTGATCCTCTTTTCTATTCAAGCAGAAAAAGAGAATATACTGAAATCCTTCCATGGGACCACCTGGATTATGGTATACGAAAGGATTTCCTTATAAAAGAAAGCAAAAAGGCTTACGAAAACGAAACCACACCTCACTGTAAAATCAAATGTGCAGGCTGCGGTACCAATATGCTTAACGGAGGTAAATGTGATGCGATGTGTAAGAGTTTGGTTTAAGAAAATGGGCATGAGCCGTTATGTATCACATCTTGATCTTATGAGAGCTATGACGAGAGCCTTACGCAGAACTAAGGTACCTCTATGGTACACAGAGGGCTATAATCCACATCCCTATATCACCTTTGCTCTTCCTCTTTCTCTCGGAATGGAAAGTCTTTGTGAAAGTATGGATATGAGAATTGAAGGGGATAGTACTAACGATGAGATTTATAGTATGCTCAAGAATACTATGCCTCCTGGAATTGAAATTCTAAATGTGTCTGATCCTGTATACGATCCTAAAAAAATTGCTTTTGGTGAGTTTGATATATTTTTTGACTGTGATAAAAAAGCTGAAAATGCTGTAGAAATAATTAAAGAGATGCTTTCAGCTGAGGAGCTCATTGTACAAAAACTCGGCAAAAAAGGACGGCATAAGGTATTTAAGGATATTAATCTTATTGAATATATAAAAGAATATACCGTATCATCCTTTGGTGAAAGAGTAAAGCTTACAGTAATTTTGCCTGCCGGCAGTTCAACTAACGTAAACCCCTCTCTTCTTGCCGATGAAATTCAAAAGCGAGTCGGCGATATTTCTTATACTATTATAAGAAAGAAGCTTCTCACTGAAGAAATGGAACAATTTGTATAAATTTGGCATTATTACAGAAATTACTTGATTTTTTATCTGTGTTCTGTTATAATGCAAAGGTATATTTTAACATAGGAGGAAACTCAAATGAACTTTTTAACTGCTACAGCTACCCAGGGCTCCTCAAGCTCAATGATTATTATGCTTGTCGGTATGTTCGCGCTTATGTATTTTATGATGATTCGTCCTCAAAAAAAGAGGCAGAAGGAAGAACAGGCTATGCGTGAATCTGTTGAGGTTGGTGATGAAATCACAACAATCGGAGGCATCTGCGGCAAGGTTGTTACAACTAAGGAAGATTCCCTTATTATTGAGACCGGTGCTGACAGAAACAGAATGATGATCAAGCGTTGGGCTGTTCAGATGAACAACACAGCTAACGAAAGACTTCAGGCTGAAAGAGAAGCTGCTAAGGCTGCCGCTGCAAAAGAGAAGGAAGAAAAGAAAGCAGCAAAAGAAAAGAAGAATCTTGACTGATTTGTCATAAAAAGAACCCCTTTTTCATATTCATTAATAGTGAATATGAAAGGGGTATTTTTATGTCTGAAAATAAAAAAACTGAAAAGAATAAGGCAAAAAATTACTTTAAAATATTGATTATAAACATTATTATATCGATGTTTTTTCTTTTTGTTTTTAGTGCTGCGTGTGTAGTGTTCGACGTAAAAAAAGAGTTTATGAATTATATATCTTTCGTTTTTATTGGTTTTACTTCTTTTACTGTTGGATTCATTAACGGAATCAGAGAGAGAAAAAACGGAATGATTAAGGGTGTCATTTCTGCTCTGCCTATTATTGTTATTTTATTTATAATATCAATTCTTATTAACGGTTTTGATTTAGATGTAAATATGGTATTTTCTGCATTATTCGGTTTATTATTATCTGCTGTGGGCGGAATAATTTCTGTTAATATAAGAATCAAGAAATAAATGAATATAAGAGCTTTTGTTTCCTCCGACATAATTCAAAGAGAAGGAATATTCAAAGATAAAGTAAATATGTTGAATTTTACAGTTATCGCACTGGCTTTGATATCCGGCACTGTACTGTATGCTTTGACAGATGGTTCTTATTCTAATGAAATATGGGATTTCTTTAAGGCTTTCAGTTTTGATTTTTCCTCAAAATCAAAAGTAGAAGTTTTTTCAGGGATAATTATTTCACATTTACCTTATATTATTCTTATGATTATATTTGGATCAAGCTCAATCGGATATAATTTTATTGCTCTTATAAGCTTCGTTAAAGTAGCAGGAATCGGAATGCTCAGCACATATCTGTATTCTTCCTTTGGTCTTAAGGGGATTGAATATGCTGTGTTGATTTTTTTTCCCGGAAAATTTATTATGATTTTTTCTATTTTATTTCTTATGCATTCGTGTATCAACAACTCTTTGCATATCAGGAAGCTTACAAGAGGGGAGTACGGCACAGAAAAAAGCAATAACATCTATACTGTCAAAGTTGCTTCTGCCGTTCTTCTGTTTCTTATTTCGTCTTTTATTGACTGTATTTTATCCGTCAGCTTTTCGTCACTCTTCGTCTTCTGATTGCTCGTTTTCAAATTCTTTGCTCAGAGGATTTCTTTTTGCTGCTTCACGGAGTTGTTTGCTTTCGAGATGAGTATAAATTTCTGTTGTGGCAATTGCCTCATGACCAAGCATCTCTTTAAGAACAAGTACATCAACATTGCCGTGCTGATACATAAGAGTTGCCGCTGTATGTCTTAACTTATGACAAGAATAATGCTGTCCGTTGAGGCCGATTGCCTCAAGATAATGATATACCATAAGCTGTACCGCCTGACGACCCATTCTTTTGTTCAGACGACTGATAAACAATGCATTTCTGTCGTCATTTTTAAGATTGTCTCTTGGTCTGACCTGAAGATAAGCCGTTAAGGCGTCTATACAAGCTTTGTTAAGATAAATTTTTCTTTGTTTGCTTCCTTTACCGGTTACAATCATCGTCTTTTCCGTCAAATTAACATCTCTGACATTAAGTCCGACCAGTTCGGCAAGTCTCAAACCGCAGTTGAGAAATAGTGTCAATATACAGTAGTCTCTGATTTTGTTAGGTCCTTCGACGCTTTCAAGAAGCCTTATGCTTTCTTCTAAAGTAAGATAGCGGGGGAGCTCTTTTTTTCTTTTTGCAACTTGAAGCTGTGATACAGGATTAACATCAATATAATGCATTTTATCTGCAACATACTTGAAAAAACCTCTGACAGATGAAGCTTTTCTGGATCTTGTTGTCGTGTTGTTTGAACGATTCCCTGCGCAATAAATCAAGAATTCATTAACATCTTTAAGCGTTATTTTAGAAATAAAATCTACGTCAATATATGATAAATCAAAATTTTTTTCTAATTCATCAGGGGATTGGAGACCTTTTTCTTTTGAAGCAAGAAATCTGAAAAATAATCTTAAATCAGAAATGTACTCATTTATTGTTTGACTGCTTCTTCCTTTAACTACACTGAGTTCACTTATATATTCGTTTACGAGATCAGGTAATATGCTTCTGTCTACATAATCAGCCATAATATTCCTCCTTATAACTACATATCAACTATACAAAATTTTTTCTGCATTTGTCAAGTAATATAATTAATTTTTTGTGTTTTTGTTTGACAGATTTT
>JAZUMO010000044.1:0-6623 GCA_045603665.1 Acutalibacteraceae bacterium | reverse complement strand
TCTGTTCTTGTTCTTTTATGGGTAGGAACTCTTGGCGTGATTTATACTTCAAGCTATATTGAAATGTCAAACCGCAACGAAAGAATGCTGACGGCTCACGCTGAGATGTTTACGCTTTCTCAGCCATCTGATAATATGCCTCCTGTTATGCCGAGACCCGATGAAGACGGTAAAAGATTTGAGCATAATTTCGAAGAATCTCCTATGTTTCAGTTATCAACCTTTTATACTGTTGCTGTTTCTTACAGCGGTGAAATTCTTGAAATCAGGAACAGTCAATCAAATGTTAATAGTGACGAAACCCTGAAGGAGCTTGCAACTGAAATAATAAAAGGCAAGAAAACAAAGGGAACCGAAAAAGACCTTGCATTTTATAAAGCTGACAAACAGGGATATAACCTTGTTGTTTTTATGGATAATACTGTTATCAATGAAAATGCCGCAACACTTTTCAGATATACTCTTATTTTCGGCGGAATGGCACTGGTTGCCTTTTTCTTCTTATCTCAATTTCTTGCAAGAAAAATTATCGAGCCTCTTGAGGAAGGCTATAAAAAGCAAAAGCAATTTATCTCAGATGCGGGTCACGAGCTGAAAACTCCCGTATCTGTTGTGAGTGCCAACGCGGAGCTTTTATCCCGTGAAATAGGTGAAAACAGATGGCTTGATAATATCCTTTACGAAAATGAAAGAATGGGAAAGCTTGTCGGTCAGCTCCTTGAGCTTGCCCGTACGGAAAGTGTTACACCTCAGATGGAGCGTGTTGACTTCAGCCGTTTGGTACAGGGTGAGGCACTTCCTTTTGAAAGTGTGGCATTTGAAAACGGACTGCAGCTTATATGTGAAACCCAAGACGGAATAACCGTTGAAGGTAACAGTACCCAGCTCAAACAGCTGGTATCAATCCTGCTTGATAACGGTATCCGTCACAGTACTGACGGAAACACTGTAAATCTCAGGCTGACTAATGAACACGGCTATGCTGTTCTTTCCGTTATCAATAACGGTGACGAAATTCCCGAAGAACACCGAAAACAGATATTTGAACGCTTTTACCGTGTTGACGAAGCAAGAAACGGCGAAGACAAGCATTACGGCCTCGGTCTTGCTATAGCAAAATCTATTACTGAAGCTCATAAAGGTCATATAGAAGTACTTTGCTACAATTCACTTGTAGAGTTTAAGGTAACATTACCTTTAAGTAAAGTTTAATAAACTTCAATCAAACTTCAATCTACCTTCTGTACAATGCTTTCATTACGGTACAGGAGGTTTTTTATGTCTTTTCAAACCGTATTTAAAAGGTACGAGCTGAAATATATGCTGACCTACGAACAAAAGAAAAAAGTTCTTGCAACTATGGAACCGTATATGAAGCTTGATAAGTACGGCAGAACAACTATCCGTAATCTTTATTACGATACCGACACTTATCTTTTAATCCGTCGCTCCATAGAAAAACCGACCTATAAGGAAAAATTACGAATCCGCAGTTACAGTAAGGCGGATGCTGACAGTACTGTTTTTGTGGAGCTGAAAAAGAAATATAAGCACGTGGTATATAAGCGCAGAATATCTCTTCCGGAAGCCGAAGCGATAAAATGGCTGTCAGGAGAAAAGCATACTGACAGCCATTCTCAGATATCAGATGAAATTGATTATTTTCTTGGCTACTACGGAACGCTTCATCCCACGGTATTTCTTTCCTATGAACGGGAGGCATATTATTCAAAGGACGGCACAGATTTCCGTGCGACCTTTGATGATACTATTCTTTGCAGACGAGAGGATCTGTCTTTGCAGTCTGATGCTTACGGTACATCGATTTTGCCTGAAGGCAAAGTGCTGATGGAGATTAAATGTTCGGGCGGTATTCCTCTTTGGATGACTGAGGTGTTATCAAAAGAAAAGATATATAAAACTTCCTTCTCTAAATACGGAACGGCATACAAGACACTAATTTTTCCTGAAAATCATACGATTAATTCATATAATATGTTGGAGGTAACTACAAATGATTGAAAATTTATTTAAAGGATTATTTGATACAGATTTAACGGCAGTCATCAGTGTGACCGACTTTTTACTCTGCCTTGGCGTGTCTCTCGTTATTGGTGTTTTAATGGCGTTTGCCTATATGTATCGCACACGATATACCAAAAGCTTTGTTGTAACATTGGCTTTGCTCCCTGCGGTAGTTTGCGTTGTTATTATGATGGTAAACGGTAACGTAGGAACAGGTGTTGCCGTGGCAGGTGCTTTCAGTCTTGTGCGTTTCAGAAGTGTTCCGGGAACAGCTAAAGAAATATGCACCCTGTTTTTAGCAATGGGTGCAGGACTTATAGCAGGTATGGGATATCTGGGCTTTGCAGTTCTGTTCACTTTGGTAATGTGTATTGTGTTCGTTCTGTATAACAGATTAGACTTCGGTACAAAAAAGAATTCAGAAACCTTCAAAACCTTTACCGTAACAATTCCCGAGAATCTGGATTACACAGGTATATTTGATGATATTTTCTCTGAGTTTACAATTTCTCACGACCTTGTCCGTGTCAAAAGTACAAATATGGGAAGTATGTTCAAGCTTACCTACAACATAATGCTCCGTGATATCAGCCGTGAAAAGGAAATGATTGATAAAATCCGATGCAGAAACGGAAATCTTGAAATTGTTGTGTCCAAGCAGGAAACTGTCGGTACAGAATTATAAGGGGGAATTTTATGAAAAGGATATTGTCAATTTTTCTTATAATGCTGCTTGTATTAAGCTTGTTTACGGCTTGCGGCACAAAAGAACAGAATGAAAGTACAACTTTAACTGTAATAACATCTGAAAACACAACTGTCAGCACGAGTGAAGTTACAACTGCCGGCGCTGAAAATAATTCAAACTCAGATATGTTCACAGAGCGTGACAACAGAACTGACTACGATGAGAGTACGGCAGTTACCATCAAGCTGAACGGTACAACAGCAACAGCGAGCTCTGACAGTGTAAAAATATCAGGCTCAAAGATTACCATAACAGAAGAGGCAACCTATGTTGTTTCAGGTGAACTGACTGACGGAATGCTTATTGTCAATGCACCTGACACGGCAAAGCTTCAGATAGTTTTCAACGGTGTAAACATTAAGAGCAAAACCTCAGCAGCACTTTATATTCTTGAGGCTGATAAGGTTTTTCTGACCCTTGCCGACGGTTCAACTAACACTATCGAAAACGGTGGCAGCTTTACTGCAACAGATGATAATAATATTGACGGTGCACTGTTTTCAAAGCAGGATTTAACAATGAACGGCTCAGGCTCTTTAACAGTTACCTCTCCTGCCGGACACGGCATTGTCTGCAAGGATGATTTGGTAATTACAGGCGGAAGATATGAGGTGAATTCTGCTTCTCACGGTCTTGATGCTAATGACAGTGTGAGGATATCGAACTCAACAAAGCTTACCATTGATGCAGGCAAGGACGGTATTCACTGTGAAAATACCGAGGATGCTTCACTCGGCTTTATTTATATTTCTAACGGCACGATGAATATCGAAGCTGAGGGCGATGGTATTGCCGCAAGTGCTTATATGCAGATTGAAAACGGTACTTTTGATCTTCTTATCGGCGGTGGCAGCGAAAACGGCTCTAATGCATCTTCCGGTAACTACGGCGGCTTTATGGGCGGCGGTGGTCACGGCGGAATGAGGCCTGGTGGCTCACAAAGCTCAACCACCACGACCGATGAAAGTAGTACGAGTATGAAGGGCATTAAAGCAACAAACAGTCTTCTGATCAGTGGCGGTACTTTTAAGATCGACTCTGCCGATGACTCTGTTCACTCGGATGTATCCGTTACAATAAACGGCGGAACATTTACAATTGCATCAGGTGACGATGCAATCCACGCAGAAGAAACACTGACCGTTACAGCAGGTGATTTCAATATTACCGAATCTTATGAAGGTCTTGAAGCCTTACACATTGATGTCAGAGGCGGTAATATAAAGCTAAAAGCAAGTGATGACGGGCTCAATGCTGCAGGCGGTACAGACCAGAGCGGTACTACAGGTGGCAGAGACGGAATGTTTGGTGGTGGTCACGGCGGACCGGGCGGAGGCCGTGGCGGTATGTCGGCGAATTCTGACGGAAGTATAAAGATTTCAGGCGGAACTCTCTATATCAACTCCTCCGGTGACGGCTTGGATGCAAACGGTACATTGGAGATTTCAGGCGGACACACAACTGTTGTCGGACCTACTCAGGGAGATACAGCAACGCTTGATTACGATAAGAGTGCAACAATTACAGGCGGAACATTTATCGGCACAGGTGCTCAAGGTATGGCTCAGACCTTCAGTGATTCCGAGCAAGGTGTTATAGCAGTAAGTGTCGGAAATCAATCAGCAGGAACGAAAATCCTTCTTAAAGATAAAAACGGAAACACCGTTATTGACTATACCCCCGAGCTTAACTTCGCTGTGGTTATACTCAGCAGTCCTGATATCAAATCAGGTGAGAAATATGACATCACCGTAGGCTCAACTTCAGGTGAATTTGAAGCTGTTTGACGAGTTAATTGTAATCGTATGTAAGAATAATATGATTTAAATTTAATACAAATGGCGACAGGGAGATCAGATTCTCTCTGCCGTCATTTATTATTGGCACGGTATTTGTACGGATGAAGAAGAAAAAATGCTAACCACATTAGCAAAAATAATTAATGTTTTTATTTCGTGGCGTCGGTTAAAAACGACACCATCTTTTTTTCGAAAACGTTCCTGACAAGTAAACAAATGTTCTGTATAATAATAAATTGGTAAATAATGTATTTACCCCACAACTAAATATAATCTGAAACACATATTTTTACTTATTGGCTTTATGCCACACATATTATCTGACCGAAGAAAGTATAGTCCGATACCCGGTCAGTAACATACGGACAGTCAAAGCTTAAACTTTAAGCCGTTACATAGTTTCAGTGCAAACTGTGCGAGGGGATGAAATGTCCTCCCGCTATTTGTGCTGTCTATGTGACGGCTTTTTTGTTGTGCAATTTTAACGAAAATAAAAAAGTTTTTAATTTTGTATAATTTTTTGCCGTTCTAAACCCTTATCCCTTGAGGGATGTTTTCTCTCGTGCACTTTAACAACTGAATGACCGTCCGAAAGTGATACGACTTTGCAAAGACCGTGGGGTCCCCGAAAAGCAATTGCTTTTTGGGGAGAGGAGGAGCAACGAAGTGAAAGAGATTTTCGTGTTTACACGGAAACGATTGATACGGAGTATGTGACGACGAGAGCAAGGCAACGTTGCGGTGAGATTCCGGGACAGGAACTATTTCGGGTGAAACGGCAAAATAGTACTTTAATTGTGGAACATTTTTTTAGTGCTTATTCCCATTACTTTAAGGGGCGGTTTTGAAAAATGAAACTGCCCTCACGAGGAGAGCAGTAGAAATGTTTGATTAGACAAATCGTGTGTCAACTAATGTATTGAACATAGCCTATGATAAACAGATGCAAAGGGTAGTATATATAAAAAGGCCATTTCATAATTTTGTTTATCTTGGGGCTGTGTCCTCTCTGTCCGTTATACATCATAATAACCGGTATTGAAAAGACAATTCCCATTTGTATAATACCGTAAAGTTTATCAAGTGCAAAGAAGTATACAACAGAATAAAGGGCTACATAAAATACCATCCATAACATTTGCTTTTTGAAATTTCCTCTGTTTGTGCCGATAGCCATAATGCAAAGACTTGCAATACAGCTCCAGTCACTCGGGAAGGTAATGAAACAAATCAGAAAAACAAGAACAACTTTTATGCTTGACTTTATTCTTTCATTATTTACAACACGAAGCATTACCAAGCCCCATGCAAGAGGCCACATAACACTTGTTTGATTGAAAATATCTCCGTAGTAAAATGGGATAAAGGATTTCCAATCAATGAAACTTGAGGAAGCGAATATGTAAGCAAAATGCGATATGAATGCAAAGGCAAATAAGCGCAGTGTGTATTTGTTTATATTTTTAGTGTAGTGATAACCTTCCGCTATGAAATAACACATAATCGGGCATGTGAGTCTGCCGATTATATGTAACACAACAGGGATAATTCCATCGTTGTATCCCGGAAAAACCAACCACGCAATATGGTCAATAGTCATTGCGACAATCGCAATAATTTTTATTGTATTTGAGTTTAGTATCTTTTTCATAACCACTCTGCCAAATTATTTTCTCTTAAACTAATTATTCAGTTAAGTCACTTCTCGGAGCAATATTTTTTATTTCCGGTATAGCAGAGCTAAACTGCTTTCTTCCCGAAAAGGTGTTTTCCGACCTTCTGTCAGTTGAATTATCTGCCCAGGTGCTGAGGTTTGAAATACAAAACTTCAAAAAGCTGTTCATATAAACATCAAAGTTTTCCTGCTTACCGTTGAAGCTATATCCCTTAACTACAGGCTCTTTATTTTCCAAGAACAGTTCTCTTATTTCAAATATATCTAAAAGCTCGCCCTCTTTATCTGTGAACCAACAACCAAAGGACGGGTCAAAGGAGCACCATTTATCTTCTTCGGATATGTAAACCAAGCAAGTGAAATGAGAGCCTGTGAA
>JAZUMO010000043.1:0-6489 GCA_045603665.1 Acutalibacteraceae bacterium | reverse complement strand
CACGAAAACTCCCCGTAATACACGAGTATGACGGGGAGTTTATCATTTCCTTTAAACGAAAAATATCTCTGTAAAAACTGCTTTGCACCTTAAAATTATGATATTTTTGATGCAGAACAAGGCGAAAAGCACAGAAATCCTTTCGGATTTCGAGCATTTTCAACGCAGTTATGCGCAGAAATAGCAAATTTTAAGGCCTAATATCCTTATGAAGTGGCGCTCTTAGGGGTACTTTTAACATCGCATCATTCGCTTGTTTGCCATCTTTGCATCTCATCATATCAAAGACTTGCAAAAAAACTGTCGCACGGCTTTGAATTTTTATGCCGTTTTAAATTTCTCTTGAAATTTTCGGCTTATCGTGGTAAAATGTTAAAAAAAATGAAAGTATGTTAATTTTTTTTAACAGAAGGGGATTTATCATGAATAAGGCACAACTGGTTTTCAAGGCAATTGACATTTTAGGTAATCCTTCTCAGAACAGTATAAGATACGAAAATGTTCTTTCTGTCAAGGATATTGCCTACGGAAAAGAAAGTCTGAACACCGGGGATTTATATTATATTCCCGAAATTCTTGATGACGGCAAAAAACATCCGATTATTGTTTATTACCACGGCGGTGCTTTTCTTGCCGGCGACAAAAAATACCGTGTTTCAATTTGTGAGTATTATGCAAAAGAGGGGTATTTCGTCTTTTGCGCCAACTACCGTATAGCACCCGAGGTTGATTTCAGAGGGCTTGCACAGGATTGCGTCGATGCTCTCAATTATGTGGAAACACTTGCGGAAAAATACAATATTGACCTGGGGAAGATTGTTGTTACGGGAGACTCTGCGGGCGGTTATCTCTCTTCTTACCTTGCCGCAATCAAATATAACGAAATGCTTTGCGATGTGCTTGACTGCAGCAAAGTTTCAGTTGACCTTAAGGGTCTTATGCTTATGTGCGGAATTTACGATTTGGAGGTGCTGGTGAAGGGTACATCACTTCTGGGCATTATTCCCACAACTGCAAAAACCCTTCTTGATTTTGATTTCAAGGATGACTTTTCTAATTTTAAAGATTTCCCTTATTACGACTATATTTCTCCTGCTTCTTTTGTTAATGAAAAGTGGTGCTCAACCTTTATTTGCTGGGCAGATGACGACATTGTGTGTCAGGGTCAGGGTGAACCGATGGCAGAAAAGCTCAAGGCTGTTGTGCCTCTTTTTGACCAATACCACGTGGACGGAATCACAAACAACCATTGCTTCCACTTAACAATGAAAGGCAACAAATACGCAAGAGAGTGTATGCAGAAATCTCTCGATTTCCTTGCTGCGTTGTTTGCGGAAGAAGAAGTCACCGTTTAAAATCCGGATATTACAGTAGCATTGTCAGAGCTTTTAACCTTACATAAAAACATCTCCCGACTGAAAAGACGGGAGACTTTTTTATAATATGATTTATTTTTTGATAGTGAATACAACGGATACGGGGCTGCAGCTTTCGTCAAAGTCAAGACCGGTTTCAGCTTTGGATGAGGAATAAAGAGAATCGTTTACGGTAACTACCATATAGAAGGTCTGATCCTTTTCAAAGTCTTTGGAATATTCGCTGACGATATCCTTGCCGTCCTTGACGGTGCTGATAACGAGAACATCCTCACCGTTGGGGCCCTTAAGGTCTGCGAAGGTATAAGGAAGCTTGTATTCTGCCTTGTTTATGGGGTTGCCTGTTACAATGTCCCAATCTGTGCAAAGATAGATTTCAGCATCGGTCTGCTGTGCTGATGCAGTGGAATCAATGCGCTTGAGCTTTGTGTCGGTGTAAATACCGCGGGATTCGATATAGAACATAATTCTTTCGCTGCCGGGTGTATCATTGTCATAAACGCTCTTATTGAGAGTGAGGTCGTAAAGACCGGGAACGGTTTCTGTGGGCTCGAAGTTTACAACGATATCGATAATGCCGAAGAATTTGCCGATAAGTCTTTTGAAGGCTTCGACGGTTGTTTTGATGATTCTGGCAACTCTTACATCGTTATCGTCCTTTTCAACCCATACGGGATAAAGGTAAATCATACCGTCAACATAAATTTTGTCGCCGGGATAGTAGGGATTGCCCTGAGTGTCTTCCCAACGGATGAAGCGATGATCAATGGAAAGGGGAGTGTCACTTGTTATGGTGTATATGCCGGGGTTTTTGAAGCTTATTGTAGGACTGGGCTTATAAACTACACTCACACCGGCAAAGGCGTCCATTTCATAAATGACACCGTAACCGAGGGGAGTGTCCTCCTCAACCTCAAGATCAAAAAATCCTTCGAAGAATTCCGTTGCTACCTCGCCGAGAACACCGCCGCCTGCGGCAGTTGAGGGAAGAGCAAAGCAAGAGAAAATACAAACTGCCGAAAGAATGATTGCCAAAAGTTTTTTCATAATTTTTACCTCCTTTTTATAGGTACGAAATAATTATATATCATCCGTTCTTTGTTTTAGTTCTAAAATAGAAAAATAAATGATTTTATTACTTAACTTAAATTATATAAATAAAATAGTAATAAATTAGCAATAAATAATATTTACTTTTGTATGAAAAAACAGTATTATATATAATAGAGATGTATGCACTAAACCGTAAAAGAAAGAGAAGACAGATGGAAATATTACTTGCAGATATGACAAAAGAGGATATACCCTTTATCGCAGAACTTGAAAGGGAATGCTTTTCGTCTCCATGGACAGAGAAGGGGCTCGGTGAGGAGCTCGGGAACGAGGGCGCAATCTTTTTCACAGCGAAAAAGGACGGAAATATCATCGGCTATATGGGAATGCATACAGTGCTTGACGAATGCTATGTAGCCAATGTTGCCGTCAGCGCCAAGGAAAGAAGACAGGGCGTGGGCAGGCTCTTACTCCGTTATGCTGAAAAAAAGGCAAGAGAGCAGGGTTGTTCATTTATAAGTCTTGAGGTCAGAGTGAGTAATGAAAGTGCCATCGGTCTTTACCTCAGTGAGGGCTATGAAAAGATAGGTGAAAGAAAGAATTTTTATTCTGCACCGACGGAAAATGCATTGATAATGACGAAAACTTTTTAAAAGAACAGGGAATGATAATATGAAAATTTTAGCAATTGAATCCTCTTGCGACGAAACAGCGGCAAGCGTTGTCGAAAACGGAAGAGAGGTTCTTTCAAATGTTGTTGCTTCTCAGGTAGCAGAGCATAAAATATACGGCGGAGTTGTGCCTGAAATAGCATCACGTCGTCACGCTGAGGCGATTTCCTCCGTTACAAAAAAAGCTCTGGAGGATGCAAGGTGTGAGCTTTCGGACATTGATGCCATAGCCGTCACCTATGCACCGGGGCTTATCGGAGCGCTTTTAGTGGGTGTGAACTATGCAAAGAGTCTTTCTTATTCGAAAAATATCCCCCTTGTGCCCGTTCATCATCTACGCTCACATATAGCAGCAAACTATATTACCCATAAGGATCTGAAGCCGCCATTCTTTTGTCTTGTTGTAAGCGGAGGTAACACTCTTATGGCTGAGGTGCGGGATTACACAGACTTCCGCATTATCGGCAGAACGAGAGACGATGCGGCGGGTGAAGCTCTTGACAAGGCGGCAAGAACGATGGGAATACCCTATCCCGGCGGTCTCAATCTTGACAGAATCGCCAAGGACGGTGACAGCACTGCATACAAATTTCCCACTCCGAAGGTGGAAAATGCACCTTACGATTTCAGCTTTTCAGGTCTTAAGACCTCTGTAATAAATATTATTCATAATGCAAAGCAGAAGGGGGAAGAGATAAGCGAAAAGGATCTCGGAGCCTCCTTTATGAAGAGTGTCAGCTCCTGCCTTTGTAAAAATACCGAAAGGGCTATGAAGGATTTCGGTCATAAAACCCTTGTTCTTGCGGGTGGTGTTTCGGCAAATTCCGTTTTAAGAGCAGATATTGAGGCTCTTTGCAAGCGCAACGGCTGGAAGCTTTATCTGCCCGAGCTGTCTCTTTGCGGTGACAATGCGGCTATGGTCGGAGCTCAGGGCTATTATGAATATTTAAACGGAAACATCGCTTCGACGGAGCTTAACGCTTATGCAGGTATGGAAATTGATGCTCCGTAACACTATTTCCAATCGTGTGTACCGATGCAGACGGAATTTTCCGGGTGCTGCAGAAAATCAGAAATAAAGGAAGTGGAACAATGAAAAAAGTAAAAAGTCTTATGCTTTCTCTTGCGGCTGTCATACTTCTTAGTCTTTGCTTTAATTTGGAAGCGGGGGCGGCTATGCCTGACAGCGAGGTTAAAAGCAGACTTTCAGCCTATTCATCTTCCTATGTTAAAACTCAGGACGGCGTGTGTTATCTGGAATATCCTAAAAAGGATGCTTCTGAGGAAAAAATGTATGAAATAATAAGCCATATTGCAAAATCACTTATGGGTGAGCCTGTAGAGGATTATTGCAGAGTAAGTATAAAGTTTTATTTCACACACGAGCCCTACGGCAGCGACTTCAAGGAGGTTTTTGATAAGCTGACTCTTGTCAAGAAAAAATTCGGAAACTTCTTTACGGAATGGAGCCGCTTCAATAAGCTTACTATGAGTGCAACCTCCTATAAGGGCGGTGAGTATTTCAGCGCAAATTTCAATCTGTATCTTAACGGAAGTGAGCAGGATAAATACGGCAAGGAGTATGACAGTAAGCTTCTCTCTCTTGTTAAGCAGGCACAGCAGGACTGTGATGATAATATGGAAATGGTGCAGTTTTTCCTTAAGTGGCTTGACGAAAATGCGAAATATCTCATTCTGACCGGATACAGCAATGATCCGAGATATGCTCTCAATGTGGGCTATACTGTTTGCGGAGGATACGCAAATGCCTTCAAGGATTTATGCAATGCAGTGGGCATACCTGCAATTGTGCCCGTGAATATGGAAGCCAATCATGCCTGGAGTCAGGTTTATGTGAACGGAAAATGGTACACGGCGGATCTTTGCAATGTTGTGAAATCAGAAAGCGGAAGCTATAACGGTTATCTTTTCCTTGATCCCGATCTTTCAGCGGATTGTAACAGCTTTGTTGAAAATCACAAGGAGGAATATATAAACAGTTTCAAATACAGAAATGTGATAAGCGTTTCTAACTGCAACTTTGAATACAAAAATTCCTTCAGCTATACGGGTAAAAGCATATCACCTGTTCCTGCGGTAAAATTCGGAAATAAAACTCTTGAGGCAGGCAAGGATTACAGGGTTACATATGTAAACAACAAGTATCCGGGAACAGGAAAGATCGTTATTGAAGGTTTGAAGGACGGCGGTTTCAGAGGCAGTAAAACTCTCACCTTTAAAATCACCTTGCCAAAGCCGAAGATAACTGCAGTACCGGGAAAAACCTCAGTAAAGCTTTCCTGGAAGGCTGTCGGCGAAGTCGACGGATACATAGTAAGAGTTTATAATGCTAAAACAGACAGCTATGAGGAAGTTGCGAAGGTAAAGGGTACATCGTATACGGTAAAAAATCTCTCTGCAGGTAAAAAATATAAGCTCGCTGTAAGGGCTTATGTTACGGAAAACGGTAATATTTATCGCGGAGACAACGGCAAGGTCAATTCATTCACTCTACCCGGCAAGGTGAAAAATTTAAAGGTAACCTCTGTTACAGTCTCTTCCGTAAAGCTAAAATGGAGCGCAATGGATATAGCGGACACCTACGAGGTGCAGATAAGCACCGACGGAAAAAGCTGGAAGCACAGAGCCACAGTAAAGAAAAATACTTGCACAGTTAAAAAGCTTTCGGCAGATAAAAAATATTATTTCCGTGTGAGAGCTCTCAGTAATTACGGAAAAGGTAGCTTCAGCGACAGCAAAAAGGCAACAACTCTTATGGCAAGGCCCGAAATCAAGGCAACAGCCATCAAGGGAAAAATCAATGTCAGCTGGGATAAGATGAAGGGTGCCGACGGATATGTTGTTTCCTGGGCAGGAAACAAGGATATGATAAACAACAAAAAGCTTACGGTGAAAAACAATAAGACAACAGCAGTTATCAAAAAGCTCAAGGCAGGCAAAAAATATTATGTAAGAGTCAGAGCTTATAAGATCGTCGACGGCAAAAGAGCATACAGTGATTATTCGTCGGTTGTCAGAGTGAAGATACCGAAATGATTTTGTTTACGGTTTGTTAACAGCACCGCTTATTCTATGTATAAGATTTATTTTAAAATGAAGATACCGAATTTAAGGAGGAAGTAATTATGTTAGTAATAATCGCATTTGTTTCGGATATCTTTCTTGCAATAAGACTGTTTTTTGAAGGGCTTTTCTCGCAGGAATAAATTTAACGTAAAGAGGCTGCACAGGGGCGACCCTTCATAAGGATGTTAAGCCTTAAAATTCGTTATTTTTGCGCACAACTGCGTTAAAAATGCTCGAAATCCGGCAAGGATTTCTGTGCTTTTCGCCTTGTTTTGCATCAAAAGTATCTGAATTTTAAGGTG
>JAZUMO010000042.1:0-2526 GCA_045603665.1 Acutalibacteraceae bacterium | reverse complement strand
GAGTTCACCCTTGATAATCTTTGTGAGAGCCTGGATAAGAACCTTGATGAACTTGAAAATCATTGAGAATCTTGCTTCATCGGAGCCCTTTTCAGGAACTTCAGCGTCCTTTTCGGTAACGGGTGTGAGAGCTTCTGCAGTTACAGCAGCATCGATGAACTGGGGATATTCCTCGTAGGTTTCGATAGTAGCAGGCTCTTCAGAGCAAAGGAGAGCATCAAGGAAGTTGTAAAGTGCAACTGCTTCGAAATGGTCATGACGGCAGTTTTTGATGAACCAGGTCTTTTCGGGGAAGAGACAGGTTGATGCGTCAATCTTTTCGTCCGCTGAAAGATACTTTTTGCTTTCTTCTGTCATAGCACTGATGTAGTCGGCGCCAAGAGTTTTGCCGAATTCAGAGGTTGTTGCACCGAAAGAGGTGAGGGTTGTTTCAGCGATAAGGTCACTCATGGGATTGCTGTTGCCGAAAAGGGGAACAGAGGGGAGGTTATACTTTGAAACAACGTGGATATCAAGACCTTTTTCTGCGTGCTCCTTGAGTGTTTTACGTGAATTAATCTGAACTTCATCGTGGTACATATATATGAGTTCAATCAAATCGGAATATTCTTCTTTAAGCTCGTCAGTGCTGAATACAAAATTAACTGCTTTCTCGAAATATTCATCGGGAACCATTGCCCAGAATGCAGGGAATGTAGCGTAAGAACTTCTGAGAAGTCGGGGGATAAGATTATCTTTGATACCGTCAACGATTTGCTGAAGCTTTTCTGCACTTATGTTAAGCATTTCAGCTTGTTCAAGGATTAAAAGCATAACATCAAGAAATTCCTGAACAAAGCCGTCATTTAAAGCGTCGGCAAAGGGATTTTCAAGAATGTCATCCTGCTCGATATTTGAGTATAAAGCAAATGCATTGATAAACTCGTTTATTGAATCAGCATTAAGCTCAATATTACCCGAAAAGAGTCTGCCGATAAGGCCGATACCTTCTGTTGAAGGTACATACATAATTACATCGTCAATCTTTTCGATTGCATCGGGGTTGGTTGCAAGGTAAGTTGAAATAAGATTAGCACCGTAGCAACGACCAACGAGATCAACCTTTTTGCCTCCTGCAAATTTACTTGCCTGGTCTATAACAAAAGAAAATTCTTCCATAAGATCATAGGGAGAAAGTCTCCAGTCATAGTAATAGCAGTACTCTCCGCCTTTAAAATGAGTGAAGTTTGTTGTTGCTTTATTTGCGCCTGTATATTTGGAACCGCTGTAATTACCGTTTTCGTCAACAACAGGTCTTCCGTTCTTGCCGAGAGCGAAGTCTTCATAAACGGGAGCCATTCTGTTGTAGATTTCGTCGCAGTATTTGCTGTAATCACCGGAAAGAGTGGCTGCGCCGAGAGCTGTAAGACAGGGAACAGCTGCTTCCTTTACGATTGCCTCAATATCAACACTGATAGGGTAAATCTGCTCTGATTTGTAATCGTTTACATTTGCACGAAGGACACCACCGTAACCGAGAATGTAAATTACAGGGTTAGCTTCAGTTTCAGAAGCGATAGCTGCCATAGGAAGAGCACAGCAAGACATAATCACGGCAAGTATAAGTGCAAGGATTTTTTTTGTTTTTCTGAACATTGAAATTGCCTCCTTATATATAATAGTATAATTTAACACCAACTAATTTTAACAAAACTATGAACGTTTGTCAACAGTTTTAATAAAGTGAACCACATCGTTTATTAGTTTTATTTGCAGAATAAAAAACGGTTTTGTTTGTCTGTTTTATGCTAAAAAATAAAAAAACAGCAGTTTTGTTAAAATGATATTCACATTTTGTTCTGAGTTTTTAGTTTTCTGTTAAAATATTATTGACAAATATAGCGATTGGTTATATAATTAAGGCGTTGATAGAGATGTATTTTCTCTAAAAATAATTTCTGAAGAAGGAGGACATAAGGATGAACTATCAGATCGAACAGGAAATCATCATTGATTTCGAGTGGGAAGGCGTAAACTACAAAACAAACATCACTCCGATTCTTAACTCTCTCATCAAATTTGTTATGACAATTCTTGATGCATATCTTCCCGATGATATTAAGAGCGTATTATAATTAGAGATTGGTATTTAAAAATCTTAAATAGGAGGAAACTATAATGTTAGAGAAGATTTTCACCATTTTTGGCGACGGTCCTCTGCCCGAAGAAAAAGTAGCTGCTATCGTTGCTGTTATGGAAGCACTTTTTGCTTATGTGTTTTCGTTTATGGGTATTGAGGTTGAAGAAGCTCCCGAAGTTTAATAATTAAATTATTTTGCAAAATAATTTTTCCCCACTTCCGAAAGGGAGTGGGAATTATTTTTTATCATAAAAAATCACTCCCCGTCTTGGGCGACACTTCACAAGGAAGTTAAGGTTTTTATTGGCTCTTTTCCGCTTAAACATTATGAAAAACTCCCGAAATACGCGAGTATTACGGGAGTTTTATCATTTCCTTTAAACGAAAAATTTCTCAATAAAAACTGC
>JAZUMO010000041.1:0-17912 GCA_045603665.1 Acutalibacteraceae bacterium | reverse complement strand
GTATAATCTTTTGGGCGCATATCCCGAGGGAGTAAGCGTAACCTTTGACGAAACCTTTACAGGCACAGTAATCGGTGACATTGAATACGGAGCCTATGCCGAAGCAGAGGGCTGGACAGAAAAGACAGCTCTCGTTATCAAAGGTGGTACATTCAAGGGTAAGATAAAGAATCTTTCAGAAAACGCTCTTTATAAGGGCGATATGAATATCGTTCTTTACGGCGGTACATTTGCCGAGCCTGTTCTTGCTGACTGGTGTGCACAGGGCAGTGACCCTGCCACTTTCGAAGACGGCACCTACGGACCTTGCTTCCATGAGTTTACAGAAAAGCTTGAAGACAAAGCGCATTTCCGTGCAGAAGCATCATGCGAAAAGGGTAATGTTTATTACTATGACTGTGTCAGATGTGACAAGATGGGCGGAGACACCTTTGACGACGGTGCAAAGCTCGGACACAGCTTCAGTTCATATATTTATAATAATGACGGCACTTGCATCAAAGAAGGTACAGCGACAGCTGTATGTGATATAGAAAATTGTAACGGCACAGACACAATAGTTATCACCGGAAGTGCAAAGCACAGCTGGGGAGAATGGATAGTTACAAAGGATGCCTCCTGCGCCGAAAATGGTGAAGAGGAAAGAATATGTGGCCTTTGCGGAGAAAAGGAGACAAAGGCAATTGCAGCACAGCACAGCTACAGTAATATCTTTATTATCGATACAGAGCCGGAATGCGGCAAAAAGGGAAGTAAATCCCGTCACTGTGTTTATTGCGATGAAAAGACAGATATTACGGTAATTCCTGCGAAGAATCACAGCTACAAGCTTACTCTTACACCGGCAACTCTCAAGGGTCCCGGATATAAAAAGACAAGCTGTACACTTTGCGGAAAAGCAACCTCTGAAAAGATTTTCAGAATAAAGACAGTCACTCTTTCGAAAACAAGCTATACTTATACGGGCAAAGCCTTCAAGCCGTCTGTAACCGTAAAGGATTATAACGGCAAGGTGCTTGTAAACGGCAAGGATTATACTGTTAAATATTCAGGAAACAAGGCTGTAGGAACAGCTAAGGTTACCGTTACCTTCAAGGGTAATTATTCCGGCTCAAAGACACTTAAGTTCAGCATCGTTCCCGCAAAGGTGGGAACACTCAAGCTCAAGGCAAAGAATGATGCTATGGAACTTAACTGGAGCACAGTTAAGGGTGCAGACGGTTATCAGATAATCTCTTCAACCTCAAAGGATTTCAAAAAGAATAAAAAGACAACCTATATCAAAAAGCAGAGCACGAAGAAGACTACTCTTAAAAAGCTTAAGGACGGCAAGAAGTATTACGTAAAAATCAGAGCATATAAAACTGTTAACGGTAAAAAGATTTTCGGAGCATACAGCAGCGTAAAAAATGTAAAGATCAAATAAGTCATAAGGAGAAAAGACATGTTTAAATCGCTTAACGGACAGTGGCTTTTCAGAGAGAAAGGCACAGAAAAGTGGCTTGGGGCTCAGGTTCCCGGGTGCAACTATCTTGACCTGATGAGAAATGACATTATTCCTGACCCATTTTACGGCCTTAATGAAAAGAACTGTGAATTTGTCGGACATCTTGACTGGGAATATTCCAAAGCTTTCACTCTCACAAAGGAAGAAACAGATTACGACGAGATTTTTCTTAACTGTAAAATGCTCGATACTCTTTGCAATATTTATCTTAACGGCAAAGAGGTTGCATATACCGAAAATTGCCATATAGGATACAGCTTCAAGGTAAAAGAGTTTCTACGGGAAGGTGAAAATGAAATCAGAATAGTATTTCTTTCTCCTGTGAAATATGTTGAAAAGATTGCAGAAAAGACCACAGTTCCTCCAAATTCAAACGGTATGAACGGTATTGTCTTTGTCCGTAAGCCTCAATGTCATTTCGGCTGGGACTGGGGTCCTGTGCTTGTTCCCTCGGGTATAAGCGGAGATATCGGCCTTGAATTTGTAAATAAGGCGAGAGTCGGGCATCTTGCTCTTTCTCAGACTCACTATGACGACAAGGTAATAATAGATTTTGACTGTGAAGCAGAGCTTTACGGTGAAAATGTAAAGTGTATTGTAACTCTTACACATCCCGAGGGAACAGAAGAAAAAAAAGAAGGCTTCAAGGGCGAGTTTACTGTTGAGAGGCCTGAACTCTGGTGGACCAGAGAGCTTTCCGGTAAGGAGACGCAGCCTCTTTACAAGGTTAAAGCAGAGCTTTATTATGAAGACGAGCTCCTTTCCGTAAAAGAAAAGAAAATCGGACTTCGTACAATCGTTTTGGATAGAGGCAAAGATGAATACGGCACAAATTTTCACTTTATTCTCAACGGTGTACCGATGTTTGCCAAGGGTGCAAACTGGATTCCGGCTGATTCATTTATTAACCGTTTCGACGAAAAGGCACTCAGAATGTATATTGATACAGCTCTTTTCTCAAATTTCAATCTTATCCGTATCTGGGGCGGCGGATATTATGAAAGTGACGAAATGTATGACCTTTGCGATGAAAAGGGAATTCTTTTATGGCAGGACTTTGCTTTTGCCTGCCAGCCCTACCCTTTCTTTGATAAGGACTTTCTTGAAAATGTAAAAAAAGAGATTGAATATAACGTTAAAAGGCTTTCTCATCACGCTTCTCTTGCTCTCTGGAGCGGTAACAATGAAATCGAAGCAATGTCCGGCGGATGGATGTATCTGCGTGACTATATAAAATGGACTGAGAAGTTTTTCTACGGCATTCTTCCCGAAGAGATAAGAAAGTATGACAAGGTAACTTCATTTATTCCCGGCTCACCCTGCGGTACAGATTCCGGCAAGGGTATAAATTCGGATAATGTGGGTGATACGCACCTCTGGAGTGTATGGCACGGTCTTGCTTCAATGAAGGAGTATCGTCACCGTATGACCCGTTTCTGCAGTGAATTCGGTTTTGAAAGTCTGCCTGATATCAAAACCGTTGCGACCTTTGCCGAAAAGAAGGACTATGACCTTGAAAGCGAAGTAATGAAAAGTCATCAGAAGTGTATGTCGGGTAATGGAAAAATGTTCTTTTATATCCGTTCACGATTCGCTCTTCCCGCACATTTTGAGGACTATGTATATCTTTCACAGATAACTCAGCTTAAGTGTATTGAGGATGCAACAGAGCATTGGCGCAGAAACAAGGGCAGATGTAACGGTGCACTTTATTGGCAGTTCAATGACTGCTGGCCCGTATGCTCCTGGTCAAGTATTGATTTTTACGGCAACTATAAGGCCCTGCAATACGGCGCAAGACATTTCAACAGACCTCTTACAGTATCCTTTGAGGATAAGGGAAATGATCTTAATGCCTATCTTATCAATGACCTACGTGAGGACAAAAGAGTTAAAGTCCGCCTTGATATTTTTGATTTTGAAAAGGGCATTGTTTCCTCAGATGAAAAGGAAATTACAGTTAAAGCCTTGTCAAACGAAAAGGTGTTCAGAAAGGATCTTTCGATTCTTCGTAAGGCATATGATGTAAAAAGAATAGGTCTTGCTCTTTCTCTCTTCGAGGAAGGAGTGGAAACAGCGAGAAAAATCTTCCTCTTTGATGAAGAAAAGAATCTTGATATTCCGAAGGCTGTTATCAATACTGAAAAAAAGCTTGTCGGCGATAAAATAGAAATAACACTTTCAGCAGATAAATATGCACGTCTGGTGCGTCTTGAAAGTGCAAGTGCAAAGCCTTTCTCTGACAACTGCTTTGATATTTTGCCCGGTGAGAAAAAGGCTGTTACAATTACTACAGAGGAAGAGACTTCTTCTGAAGAGCTTCTTAAGAGTATAAAGGTGATTTCTCTTTGTGATATACCGACCCGTAAAATTACTCTCAAAGAAAGAATCAATCAGTTTACGATGATGGTTTCACCGATGAATATCGGTAACTGTGTTTATCATAGACAAAGACCTAAGGATGTGGAAATATGAAAAAAGCGATTAAAAGAGGACTTATCAGTGCAGGCGCAGCGGGACTTACCGTTTACGGTCTAATGACTGCCGCCAACGAAGCACTGTTCAACCGCAATATTACCTTTTCTCCTGAGTTCAGCCAGAAAATGTCGGGCTGTGATAACAGCCATCTGGGTGAATTTTTAGAGAACAACCTTAAGTGGCTTGAGGAGTATGGTTATGAAAGACATTTTTTGGTTTCCGATAAGGGATACAGACTTACGGGTTATCTTCTCAAAGCAAAAGAAGACAGCGAGGTTTATGTTTTCGGTGCACACGGATACAGAAGCAGCGGAAAAAGAGAGTTTTCAAAATTTGTTCAGTATTATCTGGAAAAAGGATACAATGTCTTCCTTCCTGACCATGTAGCCTCAGGTGAAAGTGAAGGTACGTGGTGCACCTTCGGATATAACGAAAGAGAAGACTGTATGAAGTGGCTCTCTTATCTCACAGATACCTTCGGTAAGGATATAAAGATTATTCTTCATGGAGTTTCGATGGGCAGCGCAACCGTATGTATGATGAGCGGAAGAGATGATCTTCCTGAAAATGTAAAATTTACGGTAGCAGACTGCGGGTTTACTCGGGCAGAGGATTTCTTTAACTGGAAAATAAAGAATCTCGGCATAAAAATCAGCGAGCCGATTACCAAAGGGGTCTTTTTTGCAGGTAAAATTAATCACGGGTTTGATCTTTTCGATGTTTCACCTTTGGATAGCGTCAGAACGGCAAAAGTTCCTATGTTTTTTGTACACGGTGAAAAGGATAAACTTGTGCCCGCTTATATGTGCACGGAGCTTTATGAAGGCTGTAGCAGCGATATGAAAGAAATTTTGCTTGTTCCTAAGGCAGACCATGCTCAGGCGTTTATTCACGGAAGAAAAGAATACGCAGGGATAATCGAAAGGTTTGCTGAAAATCTTGGAATATAAAATTACAAAAAAGCATCATCTGTCTTTACGGACAGATGATGCTTTTTTGTTTGTGCAAACGGGGGCGAAGCCGCCGTATACGGCGACCGCGCCATCGGGGCGCGGTGACGGCGTAGCCGTGCTTCGCCCCCCTGTAACCGGCAGCCGATAGCTTTTTATATAGACACTTGTCTATTAAATTAGACACATTGTGTTTATTTGTTGATTGTTTACTGTGTATTATCACTTTGTTCATAATATATAATTATAATCTAAATGTTGAATAAAAACTATGAAGTTTACATAGGAGAAAATTATGGAAAAGAGTAAGGTGAAAATTTTAAAGCTTTTTGGCTCTGTTGTTCTCGTTGCGATGCTTGGCTTTGTTTTGCTTTTTGCTGTGTCTCATCTGAAATATGAACGTTCCTGTATGGCTACTTTATCCGAAGCGTGGATGGTTCTTATTGACCGCGACTCAATTTATGAAGAAGGCGAAGGCTATATTGAAAATCTTGAGTTGAGAAAAAAAACAAATCTTGAGCCTCATGAAATACCTTCGGGAGTTTCAATGGATATCCCATACTATTATATATGGGAGCATAATATGCAGGTTTACTATTTTAATATGAAAACCTTTACGGACACGCTCGTTATTTACATACCCGGAGGCGGATATCTTAATAATCCGCTTAAGTATCATTGGAAGCTGATAAACAATGTTTCACTTAATGCCGAGTGCCCTGTGATAATGCCAATTTACCCTAAGCTTCCTCATTATACATGTGAGCAGTCATATCAGGTTATGATGAATTTCTATCTTGATATTGCTACAAGACAGGGTGTCAAGCATATAATTTTTGCCGGTGACTCTTCAGGCGGAGGAATGAGTCTTGTTCTTGCTCAGATGATAAGAGATCTTGAAATTGATATTATTGAACCTGAACAGCTCTTCCTTTATGTTCCTTGGATGGATGTTACCATGGAAAATGAAGAAGTAGAGGAAATTGAGCCCATCGATCCGATGCTCGGTATGCACGGTCTTATTGATATTGGTAAGAAATGGGCAGGAGACCTCGATCTTAAGGATCCTATGGTAAGTCCTATATTCGGTACCTTTGAGGATCTTGGTTATATAAGTCTTTTCACGGGTACCCGAGATATGCTTTGCCCGGATATTGAAAAATTTTCAAAAATCCTTACTGACCAGGGGGTTGAGCATACCTTTATGCTCAAGGAGGGTCTTGACCATCCTTATCCCTTGTTCCCGACTCCTGAGGCCAAAGAGGCACAGCAGATGCTAATTGACGCCATTCTTGCCACTAAGGGTTAATTCAGACGCCGCACTGAAATGTGTGGCGTTTTTTAATGTTTATTGTATCAAACCAACAAAAAACACTTGTACATTTTGTATAAAAATTCACTTGACTTTATAAAAGTTTTGCTATATTATATTCATAATATTAAGATTGGATAAGTCTATAATGGAAAGTTATTATCGGTTAAATGATGAACAGCTTGCTTTTCTTGTCCGCGAAAAGGATGACGAGGCACTTGCAGTGCTGACGGAAAGATATATGAACGTCGCAAAATACGTTGCATCGGGCTTTACGTCAAACGATGAGGATGCTTCTGACCTTGTTCAGGAGGGCATGATTGGTTTTCTGGGAGCGATTTATTCCTATGATAAAGACGGTACAGCCTCCTTCAATACTTACGCTTCCTGTTGTATAAGAAATCGCATAATTTCCGTTATACGTGCCACGAATGCCAAAAGACATATTCCTGAGGATATGATCGTTTCTCTTGAGTCTCAGCGTAATCACGGTTCTCAGAGCCTTACTCCCGAAGAAACAATTCTTTCCGACAAGGGAGCCGAATATATAACCGAAGCGATTGAAAGAGAGCTTTCCGATAGAGAGAGAAAGATTTTTATGCTTTATCTTGCCGGTTGCTCTTATGAGGATATTGCAAAGGAAACCGGCTCTACGATCAAAGCCGTTGACAGCGCTTTACAAAGATCCAGAAAAAAACTTAAAAAAAGACTTCGTGACGAGGTCTGATTATATGCCCTGAACTCAAAAGGAGAAATTCATCGGTGCAAGTCCGATAGGGGCGATTCCAAATTCAAGCGAGGTAAAAAAATCATGTACGAAGACAAAACACTCAAATGCAAAGAATGCGGTGCTGACTTCATCTTCACTGCAGGCGAACAGGAATTCTATGCAGAAAAGGGCTTCCAGAACGAACCCCAGCGCTGTAAGGAATGTCGTATTGCACGTAAGAACGCAGCAAGACCTGCAAGAGAAATGTTCATTGCTACTTGTGCAAGCTGCGGCGGCGAAGCTAAGGTTCCCTTTAAGCCTACAGAAGGCAGAGAGGTTTACTGCAGCGAATGTTTTGCAAAGATGAAGGAAGAAGAGGAAGCATAATTTATTTGAGAGGTTTTTAAATTTCTTATTTATAAATATGCCCTGTCGGACTGTATGCAGTCCGACTTCTTTTTTTACCTCTCCGTACTTACCTCTCCGTCAGGCTGACGGAGAGCTTGACAGGCGGTCACGAAGCATCGTGTCCCTACGGTGCTTACCATATTACTGCTCGTAGGGACACAATGTATTGTGTCCGCTGAATAGCACCACCCGTATAAAAAATAGGGCGTGATGACCTCATCCTGCCGATAAATATTGACACTATTTTTATTAAATGCTATTATATTATTATTTCAGAGAGTGGCAGGGGGAATATGTATGTGGAAAAATATTGATAATAAAAAATTAAACTTCACTCATTTATATTTTGAGAAAGTTATGTTTGCAAACAATAAGCATAATTTTGTGTTTTCAACCGACAAAGAAGGGGAGTTTCTTTATATAATAATTGACGGAAGGGCACACACCTGTAGGTTGATGGATAATTTCCATATTTCGTTTTATAAAGACAAATATATCTCGAAGAGTGACATAAAAAATGTGTTTTCAAAATCGAGCATATATTATACAGATATAAGTGAATATCTTGATTGGTTCAGGAAAAACAGTTTTCCTGATTCGGAAAAAGAAGAGTTATATCATTTTTATATAAACTCTGAAGATTATACAGTTGAATTCATCACCGATGAAATGCCTGATATATCAGTAATAAAAAAAGAAAACGGTTAATAAAAAACTAACCGCACAGGACATTACATCCTGTGCGGTTTCATCTTAATTGAGCCTCTCCTTTCAGGAGAGGTAAAACGAATTATTTAAAATACTCCACAGCTGCCTTGAACATCTGAATGTCATATTCACCGGGAACATTCTTATAAAGTCCGTCACCGATTCTTTCGCTGTGTCCCATCTTACCGAACACACGGCCGTCGGGAGATGTGATACCCTCAATAGCACAAATTGATCCGTTGGGATTGAAATCGATATCTGAGGTAGCCTTGCCGTCGAGATCAACATACTGTGTGGCAATCTGGCCGTTAGCAGCGAGTTCCTTAATAAGCTCTTCGGAAGCAAGGAATTTACCTTCACCGTGTGAGATGGGTACATTTACGATATCACCAACATTCATACGGCTGAGCCAGGGAGATTTCACAGAGGCGATTCTTGTATGAACAATTCTGCTCTGATGGCGACTGATGTTGTTGAAGGTAAGAGTAGGACAGCTTTCATCGGTATCAATAATCTTACCGTAAGGAACAAGACCTAACTTGATAAGAGCCTGGAAGCCGTTGCAGATACCGCACATAAGACCGTCACGGTTATCGAGAAGGTCTGTTACAGCCTCTTTGACTGCGGGGTTACGGAAGAATGCAGTAATGAACTTTGCTGAACCGTCGGGCTCGTCACCGCCGGAGAAACCACCGGGGATAAAGATTATCTGACTTTCCTTAACTTTTGCAGAGAAGCCTTCAACACTGCGGGCAACATCCTCGGCAGTAAGGTTTCTGATTACGAAAATTTCGGCTTCACCGCCTGCTTTTTCCACTGCACGGGCAGAGTCGTATTCGCAGTTAGTGCCGGGGAATACGGGGATGAGTACTTTAGGCTTAGCAACCTTATTTTTCGGGGAAGCACTGCATTTGCCTTCGAAGGTAAATGTAGGAATTTCACCCTTGTCCTCTTTAGCCTTGGTGGGATATACATCCTCGAGAGTAGCAGTATGTAATTCATAAAGCTCGTCGATAGTTACTTTATCATTTTCGAGAACGATTTCAGCTTCGGCAGTTGTTGTACCGATTTTCATTACGCCGGGAATTTCAACATCCTCGCTGAGCTCTGCAACAAGGAAGCCCCACAAAGCGAGATGCCAGTTTTCCTTAAGCTCGGCACATGACTTAAAGCCGATATGATTACCGAAGGACATCTTCATAACTGCTTCACCGATGCCGTGTTCTACTGCCCAGGCAGCCTTAACCTTGCCTTCTTTGCAAAGCTTATGGAAGGCTTCCCAGGTTTCCTTAAGGCTTTCTCCGCTTTCATCGGTTGAACCGAAGAGATATACGGGATTACCTGCTTCTTTGAATTCAGGGCTGATAACATCCTGCTTTTTGATGGGAGCAATAGCAAAGGAAATGAGTGTGGGAGGAACATCCTTGTCAAGGAAGGAGCCTGACATAGAGTCCTTACCGCCTATAGCGGCGGCACCTAATTCTAACTGAGCGTCAAGAGCACCGAGAAGAGCTGCAAAGGGCTTGCCCCAACGCTCGGGCTCAGTTCTGAGCTTTTCAAAGAATTCCTGTAAGGTCAGGTAAGCTTTTTTATAGTCACAGCCTGCAGCAACAAGCTTGGCCATAGAGTTATAAATAGATGCGTGAGCACCTGTATAAGGATCTACAGAGAGGTGGTCGGGATCGCAGCCCCAGCTGAACACACTTGCCTGATCTGTTTCCTGACCGGGAAGAACGGGAAGAACAGCAGCCATAGACTGAGCGGGAGTGAGCTGACGCTTACCGCCGTAAGGCATAATAACACTGCCTGCACCAATGGTTGAGTCAAAGCGTTCAACAAGTCCTCGCTGGCTTGCGGTACGGAGATCAGAAGCCATTTCACGTAATGAGCCGAACATAGCCTTGCTTAACACTGAAAGATCTTTTTCTGTAACAGCAACGTCTGTATGCTTGACAGCACCGTTGGTATCAAGGAATTCACGGCTCAGATTTGCGATAATCTGGCCCTTCCATTTCATAACCATACGCTCTTCTTCCGTTACTACGGCCACACGGTAAGCCTCAAGGTTTTCTTCCTCTGCAAATGCGATAAACTTGTCAGCATCCTCAGGGGCAACCACAACAGCCATTCTTTCCTGAGATTCGGAAATAGCGATTTCTGTTCCGTCATGACCTTCGTATTTTTTTCGTACGGCATCAAGATCAATCTGAAGACCGGGAGCAAGCTCGCCGATAGCAACTGATACACCGCCTGCGCCGAAGTCGTAACATCTTTTAATGAGACGGGTTACCTCAGCGTTACGGAAAAGTCTTTGGATTTTTCTTTCTTCGGGAGCATTACCCTTCTGAACCTCAGATGCCATTGTGGTAAGAGATTTCATATTGTGGCTCTTGGATGAGCCGGTAGCACCGCCGATACCGTCACGGCCGGTACGTCCGCCGAGAAGAACGATTATATCACCGGGAGCAGGACGCTCACGACGGACATTGTAGGCGGGTGCAGCAGCAACTACTGCACCGCATTCCAGTCGCTTTGCAACGAAGCCTTCGTGATATATTTCTGCAACGTGACCTGTGGCAAGACCGATCTGATTACCGTATGATGAATAACCTGCGGCAGCGGTCTGGCAGATTTTTCTCTGGGGAAGCTTGCCGGATAAGGTTTCGGCAATAGTCTTTCTCGGATCGCCTGCGCCGGTTACACGCATTGCCTGATGAACATAGGCACGACCTGAAAGAGGATCTCGGATACATCCGCCGATACAGGTAGCGGCACCGCCGAAGGGCTCAATTTCTGTGGGATGGTTGTGTGTTTCGTTTTTGAACATAAGAAGCCAGTCCTGGTCTTCTCCGTTTACGGTTGCCGTAACGTGGATTGAGCAGGCATTGATTTCTTCACTTTCATCAAGCTCGGGAAGAAGGCCACGTTTTTTAAGTGTCTTCGTACCGATGGTGGCGATATCCATAAGAGTCTGAGGACGAGCTGCGGCTTTTTCTTCACCGTAAACCTCCACTCTTGCGGCAAGATAACGCTCATAAGCTTCCTGAACGGCAGGATCGCTGATGCGGACATTATCAATGTGAGTTGAGAAGGTGGTATGACGGCAGTGGTCAGACCAGTAGGTGTCAACAACGCGGATTTCAGTGATAGTGGGATCTCTGTGCTCTGTATCTCTGAAATAAGCCTGTAAGAACTTGAGATCATCAAGGTCCATTGCAAGACCTTTTTCGTCAAGAAGAGTGCTGAGAGCAGCTTCGTCCATACTGATAAAGCCTTCTACTGTTGCAACGGTTTCGGGTGCAGCATATTCAGCAGCGAGGGTCTCGGGCTTTCCGAGGTCGGCCTCACGGCTTTCAACTGCATTGATTACATGATGCTTGAATGCTTCAATGTCAGCTTCGGAAAGTGTACCGTAAAGGGCATAAACCTTTGCGGTACGGATTAAGGGTCGGTCACCCTGAGAGATAATCTGGATGCACTGTGCGGCAGAGTCTGCTCTCTGGTCGAACTGACCGGGGAGAGCCTCAACAGCAAAAACATAAGCATCAGGAATATCTATACTGTTATATACATCGTCCAGCTGAGGCTCCGAGAAAACGGTCTTAACGGAGTAGCTGAATAATTCTTCTGTAATTTTTTCCGCATCATAGCGATTGAAAAGACGGATATCTTCAAGTCCTTCAATGCCGAGCAGATTTTTTGCTTCACTGAGAAGGCTTTTTGCTTCGTTGTCCAAACCGGCCTTTTTTTCAACATATATACGGTATACCATTTATTTTGCCTCCTTGGCTTTTTTGCCTATATCGTGTCTGAAATATGCATTTTCGAAATGGATTTTATCTACGAGAGCATAAGCACCGTCGATAGCCTTTTCAAGGGTATCGGCAGTTTCTGTGGCACCTAAAACACGGCCTCCGGCAGAAAGAAGCTTTTCGCCGTCCTTCTTTGCACCTGCCACATAAACCTTATCCTTGATTTCGTCAGCGATAGTGATTTCAAAACCGCTGTCATATTTTTGAGGATAGCCCTTTGAAGCCATAATAACACAGCAGGCGTGTTCGTTTTTGAACTTGACCTCTGTTTCGGAAAGAGTACCATTTGTTACACTTTGCATAATTTCAAAAAGATCACTTTCGAGAAGGGGAAGAACAACCTGAGTTTCGGGGTCACCGAAGCGGCAGTTATATTCTATCACCTTAGGTCCCTTTGGCGTAAGCATAAGGCCGAAATAAAGGCAGCCCTTGAAGGTGCGGTTCTCTTTGTTCATAGCCTCCATTGTGGGAAGGAAGATCTTTTCCATGCATTCCTTTGCCACATATTCTGTGTAGTAAGGATTGGGAGCAACGGTACCCATACCGCCGGTGTTAAGACCTTCATCGTTATCGAGAGCTCTTTTATGGTCCATAGAGGAAATCATAGGTACGACAGTTTTGCCGTCGGTAAAGGAGAGAACGGAAACCTCGGGACCGGTGAGAAATTCCTCAATTACTATCTGGCTTCCGCTTTCACCGAAAATTTTATCCTCCATCATCGAGCGAACGGCATCCTTTGCTTCCTCACGGGTCATAGCGATGATAACACCCTTGCCGAGAGCAAGACCGTCAGCCTTGATAACTGTCGGAATAGGGGCTGTATCAAGGTAGGTGAGAGCTGTATTGAGATCGGTAAATACTTCGTATTCCGCGGTGGGAATACCGTATTTTTTCATAAGATTTTTTGAAAAAACCTTGCTGCCCTCAATAATAGCTGCTTTCTTTTCCGGGCCGAAGCAGGGAATGCCGATTTCGTTGAGAGCATCAACACATCCTAAAACCAAAGGATCGTCGGGAGCGACGACAGCATAGTCGATTTTTTCATTTTTTGCGAATTCGGTTATTTTTTCAATATCCTTTGCTCCGATGGCAACGCAGGTAGCATCTGCAGCAATACCGCCGTTACCGGGCAAAGCAAAGATTTCGCTGATTTTTTTGCTTCCTTTGAGCTTTTTGATGATGGCGTGTTCTCTGCCGCCGCCACCGATAACCATAACTTTCATTTATTGCCCTCCTTATTTATAGATAGGGAATTTTTCGCAAAGAGCCATTACTTCCTTCGTAACCTGCTCCTTATTTTCTTCAAAGTCTGTGATAACTGCCTTTATCCATTTTGCAATAAGAAGCATTTCCTCTTCCTTGAAGCCTCTGGAGGTTACGGCAGCGGTGCCTATACGAAGACCGCTTGTGACAAAGGGGCTTTTCGGATCGTTGGGAATGGTGTTTTTGTTTGTTGTGATATGCACCTCATCAAGTCTGTGCTCGAGCTCCTTACCTGAAAGATCGAAATTGCGAAGGTCAAGAAGAATAAGATGATTATCTGTTCCGTCCGAAACAATGTTGATGCCTTCCTTTTTGAGGGCGTCGCAGAGAACAGCGCAGTTTTTTACAAGCTGAGTCTGATAAGCCTTGAATTCATCGGTGAGGGCTTCACCGAAGGCAACAGCCTTTGCGGCGATTATATGCATAAGAGGGCCGCCCTGTGTGCCGGGGAAAACAGCCTTGTCAATTTTCTGCGCAAGGTCTGCGGTACAGAGAATAAGACCACCGCGGGGACCTCTTAAGGTTTTGTGGGTTGTTGAGGTTACAACATGGGCATAGGGTACGGGAGAGGGATGGACACCGGCAGCAACAAGACCTGCAATGTGCGCCATATCAACCATAAGGTATGCGCCTACCTCGTCTGCAATCTCTCTGCAACGCTTGAAGTCAATGATTCTTGAATAAGCGCTTGCCCCAACAACGATAAGCTTGGGCTTGCATTCCTTGGCAAGAGAAAGCATTTTATCATAGTCGATGGTTTCTGTAACGTCATCAACGCCATACTGAACGATATTCCAATATTTGCCCGAGATGTTTACGGGTGAGCCGTGAGAAAGGTGTCCGCCCTGGGAAAGGTTCATACCCATAACTGTGTCGCCTACCTCTAAAAGAGCAAAAAATGCGGCAAGGTTGGCATTGGCTCCGGAATGAGGCTGGACATTGGCGTGTTCGGCACCGAAAAGCTTCTTTGCTCTTTCGCGTGCAATATTCTCTACCTCGTCAACACAGTGGCAGCCGCCATAGTATCGTTTTCCGGGATAGCCTTCAGCATATTTGTTGGTAAGAACACTGCCGGCAGCTAAAAGTACAGCCTTTGAAACAATGTTTTCTGAAGCGATGAGTTCAATGAAGGTCTGCTGTCTGTCCATTTCCTTTTCGCAGGCTGCAAAAACCTCACTGTCAAAGTCGTTAAGCTGATCAAAATATTTAAGCATTAATAAAAGTCTCCTGTATGTTTTTTTATCAGTGGTGGAAAAGTCTCATTTTGGTGAATGACATTACCATGTTATATTTGTCGGCACATTCGATAACTGCGTCGTCTCTGATGGAGCCGCCGGGCTCTGCGATATAGCTTACGCCGCTGCGATATGCTCTTTCAATATTATCCGAGAAGGGGAAGAAGGCATCGGAGCCGAGGGCAATACCTGAATATGAGCTGAGGTGTGCTTCCATTTCTTCCTTTGTGAAGGGTTCGGGTCTTTCGGTGAAGTATTTCTGCCAATTTCCTTCTGCACAGACATCCTCTTCGTTTTTATTGATGTAACCGTCGATAACGTTGTCTCTGTCTGCTCTGCCGAGAGTGGGAAGGAAGGGGAGGTCAAGAACCTTGTCAGCCTGACGGAGAAGCCAGGTGTCTGCCTTTGTACCTGCAAGACGTGTGCAGTGAATTCTTGACTGCTGACCTGCGCCTACGCCGATAGCCTGACCGTCTACTGCATAGCATACGGAGTTTGACTGTGTATATTTAAGAGTGATAAGAGCAACGATAAGGTCTCTCTTTGCAGTTTCGGGAAGGTCCTTGTTTTTTGTTACGATATCGGAAAGAAGAGCCTCATTGATTTCGAAATTATTTCTTCCCTGCTGGAAGGTAATGCCGTAAACCTGCTTGGTTTCGATTTCAGCGGGAACATAGTCGGGATCGATTTTAACCACATTGTAGTTGCCGTTTCTCTTAAGCTTGAGAATTGCAAGAGCTTCATCCGTATAGCCGGGAGCGATAACACCGTCGGAAATTTCTCTTTTGATAAGCTTTGCTGTTGTTGCATCGCAGATATCGGAAAGAGCAACCCAGTCTCCGAAGGAGCACATTCTGTCTGTGCCTCTTGCTCTTGCATAAGCGCAGGCAAGGGGGCTTTCGTCAAGACCTTCAACATCGTCAACGAAGCAGGCTCTCTTAAGCTTTTCAGGGAGAACTGTTCCGCAGGCAGCGGAGGTAGGACTTACATGCTTGAAGGATGCGGCGCAGGGAAGACCTGTTGCTTCCTTGAGCTCCTTTACAAGCTGCCAGGAGTTGAAGGCATCAAGAAAGTTGATATAGCCGGGTCTGCCCGATAAAATTTCGATGGGAAGCTCGCTTCCGTCGTGCATATAAATTTTTGAAGGCTTCTGATTGGGGTTACAACCATATTTAAGTTCAAATTCTTTCATTGTTATAGCTCCTTTATACTCTGAAATGGGATTATTTGTTTTTATTAACAACTCTTGTTTCAGCTTTTCCGGTTTCGATATCAATGTATCTTACGAAAAGGGAAACCTTATTGTCTTCATTGAGGTTTGTCCAGATAAGGTCTGTAAGCTCGTCGATGTCTGCATCGGGAAGGATGAGTGTTTTGGGTTCGCCCTCAAAGGAGGGAAGGGGATCACCGTCACAGTTGTAGGTGTGGATGAACTTTGACTTACCGCAAAGGGGATCAGAGTAAGCATAGGTGAAGCGTTCACATGAGGAATCGTCTCCCTCTGCACTTTTGAGAATAGACATTGCAAAATTCATACCGTCCTTTTCAAGACGGATGATACCTGAGATGCGGGGTGTGAAGTTGGGCTTGTCATCCTCAAACTCTCTTGTACGAAGAGCCTGCTCAAAGGTCATCTGCTTATCCATAAGGTCATAGATGGTATCGGTCTGGTCACCGTTTGTAACGATGGTCTTGTTGCCTAAAACTCTTACGGGATAATAAATGATGAGGTGGGGGTCAACCATCTTGCTTTCATCGAAAGCCTTTGTGCGCATATTTTCGCCTTCAAGAACGAAAACACGGTTACGGCTGTTTACACTTCTGCCCATAATGAAATAAGCAGTAACAGCTTTTTTTCCGTCGGGGCTTTTGCCGATGATGATACCTCTGCCGTGATATGCCAAGGAATTAAGCTCGTCTTTAATTGTGGAAACTTTCATTACTTACTCTCCTTTATTTCTTTTGAGATTTTTTCTGCTGAAAGGGGAAGAATAATCCATTCTGCCTCTTCCATAACTCTTTTCTGTAATATTTCGGGAGTGTCGCCTTCTTTGATTTCAACTGCCTTCTGCATTATGATTTCGCCACCGTCGGGAATTTCATTTACAAAATGCACCGTTGCACCCGTAACCTTGACTCCGTAGCTGAGGGCGGCCTCGTGAACATAAAGTCCGTAAAAGCCTTTGCCGCAGAAGGAGGGGATGAGAGAGGGGTGAACGTTGAGAATACGCTTGTCAAACTGACGGGTGAAGCTTTCGGAAAGGATGCTCATAAAGCCTGCAAGGACGATAAGCTCAATTCCGTTTTCCTTGAGAAGAGAAACTATCTTTTCTTCAAAGGCCTCCTGCGAGCCAAGCTCTTTTTTGAGAACAACCTCACTTTTAATGCTGTTGTCAGCGGCTCTCTGAAGAGCATAAGCGTGTTTGTTGTTTGAAATTACAAGGGTAATTTCACCGCTTGTGATGATTCCGCTCTTCTGTGCATCAATGAGTGCCTGTAAATTTGTGCCGCCGCCGGAGACAAGAACGGCAATTTTGGTTTTATTCATAGCCGTTACCTCTTAAATAATAGTAACCTTTTCGTCGCCTTCGACGATTTCACCGATTACATAAGCATCAATGCCGTTTTCTTTGAGGATGGAAAGAGAAAGCTCTGCCTCATCGGCGGGAACGACTATGCTCATGCCCACACCCATGTTATAGGTGTTGAACATATCGCGCTCGGGAATATTGCCCCATTTTGCAATCACATCAAAGATGGGAAGCACCTTGACGGCAGATCTGTCAATCTTTGCGCAAAGTCCGTCGGGAACAGAACGGGGAATGTTTTCATAAAAGCCGCCGCCTGTAATGTGAGAAATTCCCTTTACCTTAACCTTTTCAATGAGAGCAAGAACGGGCTTTACATAAATCTTTGTTGGAACAAGTAATGCCTCGGCAATACTCTTGCCGCCGAGCTCCTCACGGGGAACATAAATTTCGGGATTGTTGTTATCAATATCAAAAACCTTACGGCATAAGCTGAATCCGTTGGAGTGAATACCTGTGGAAGGAAGAGCAATAACAACATCGCCTGCAGCCATTTTGCTGTTGTCAATCATTTTAGGCTTGTCTACAACGCCTACTGCAAAGCCTGCAAGATCATAATCCTCCTCAGGCATAAGTCCCGGATGCTCAGCTGTTTCGCCGCCGATAAGTGCTGCACCGGACTGAACACAGCCTTCAGCAACACCGCCGACAATTTCTGCAATCTTTTCGGGAACGTTTTTTCCGCAGGCTATATAGTCAAGGAAAAACAAGGGCTTTGCACCCACACAGATGATGTCGTTGACACACATGGCAACGGCATCAATACCGATGGTATCGTGCTTATCCATAAGGATGGCAAGTTTTACCTTTGTGCCGCAGCCGTCTGTACCTGAAACAGAGACGGGATGCTCCATTCCGGCGATGCTGCTGAGATCAAAGCAGCCTCCGAAGCCGCCAACGTCATCCACGGAACCCTCGTTACGGGTTCTTGCGACATGCTTT
>JAZUMO010000040.1:0-4112 GCA_045603665.1 Acutalibacteraceae bacterium | reverse complement strand
AACTGCGTTAAAAATGCTCGAAATCCGGCAAGGATTTCTGTGCTTTTCGCCTTGTTTTGCATCAAAAGTATCTGAATTTTAAGGTGCTAAGCAGTTTTTATTGAGAAATTTTTCGTTTAAAGGAAATGATAAAACTCCCGTAATACTCGTATTTCGGGAGTTTTTTATAATGTTTAAGCGGAAAAGAGCCAATAAAAACCTTAACTTCCTTGTGAAGTGTCGCCCAACAGAGATCCTTGCTTTTTGTTTATATGAATTTATCGGACGACCGATGGTTGCCCCTACGGTTACAACATCCGAACAGACACCACATTAAGCACCTTTCCCTTAACCTTAAAGGAAAATTCCAACCCTGCGAAGCTGAAGCCGTAAACTCTTTCCTCGTCGTTCTGGTATGAAGGTCGAGGATCACAGGCTAAAACCTTGATAAGTGCCGTTCTTTTTTCTTCGGGAACCTTTTCGAGCAATGCCTCAGGGAAGTCAACCTCAAGCTTTCTTTCGTCAAGATTTTCCGTAAAGCCACCCACAGCATCGGGATGGCTGTCCGCATAAGGAAGATAAGGCTTTATATCATAAATAGGTGTGCCGTTCATAAGGTCGGCGCCCTTTACATATATCACTGCTCCCTCTTTTTCCGTATGCTCTATTCTGTCGAGCTTAACCGATGAAAGACCTATTGAATTAGGTCTGAAGGGTGAACGGGTAGCAAAAACTCCCATTCTTTTGTTGCCGCCTAAAAGAGGAGGTCTGACCGTCGGCCTCCAATCCTCTCTCACTGCCTCAGAAAATTCCCACAAAAGCCATATATGTGAAAAATCCTCTATTCCCCTCAGTGCTTCAGGGTTACGGTATTCGGAAGTGAAGACTATCTTTCCCTCCAGCTCTTCAATAAGCCCGCTCTGACGGGGTATGCCGAACTTTTCGGGAAAGTCCGTGTAAATATATGCTATAACCTTCATTATAAATTTCTTCTTTCATCTGTTTTTTTCATTATACAATAAAAATGCACTCACATTCAAGAGTGCATTTCATTTTATGATATATATTCGATATACTCCTCAAGGCAAAGGTTTTTCTCTTTCATTTCCCTGGCTGCCTTTTTACCCACATACCGATAATGCCATGGCTCATCTGATATACCCGTAATATCCGTCTTGTCCTCGGGATAGCGTTTAATAAATCCGTACTTATGAGCATTTTCTGACAGCCATTCATAGACCTCATCCCCACTTTTTTCTCTGTCAGGATTTATATCGACGGCAAGTCCCGTTTCGTGCTCACTTGTGCCCGGCTCAGCCACCCATTTTTCCGTAAGAGCCTTTGCCTCTTTTCTGCTGTGTCCCTCTGCACGGAAGGAGGCATACCGGCTTTCATATATATTTTCCTGGCTTTCACTGCTGCGGTATCCTGACCTTACCTCAGGATAATATCCCTCTGCTCTCATATCGTCAAACATTTTCTGGAGAAACGGGTATATTTCGCTGTCTATCCTTTCCCCGTTTGTAAGAGTGATAAGCTTCATTTCATAGTCCTGAGGTATTTTATTTTCTGAATTTATCAGTATGAGCATTTTTCCGTTTTCCATAGTGGCCTCTTTTATGAAAAGGCTGTCGGCGTTTTTATGGATTATATCCCCTGCCACTGTTAGCATCAGCACAACAACAAACACAAATACCAATGTTCCAAAACGGTTTTTCTCTTTCTTTTTTCTTATATTTTTCTTCACAGTAATCACCTCTGTAACCACTATAAACCGAAAAAATCCGTAAAACAATACAGTTAAGACACTCTTCAGTAATTCGTAAGAATATTGTAAGAAAAGGCCGTCACTAACACATCAGCGTCAGTGACGGTCTTTTTATATTTTAACCCATTGGTCTTTTCTTTGCCGTATAATCGGAAACATCTATTCTTATAACAGCAACGATTGCCGCCATCTTTTCATTTATTTCAAAATCTCTGCCCGTCTGGGTTTTCATAAGCACCCTCAGACCTTTTATTTTTTCCTCAACATCCTCGTCATCCACAATAACAGCCCTGCCTTCAGCCATAACCGAAGCATAAGTTATGCCGTAATTGCAGGCTGTCTTGCCCTCAAAGGGTACGATATCACAGTCAAGCTCAAAAAACACCTTAGGATTTTTTCTCATAAGATCAAGCTTTCTGCCAATCTTTGCCCCATGAAGATAAACCGTAAGCTTACCGTCCTCCATTATGTAGCCGTAATTCATCGGTACAACATAGGGCACATCTCCGTCAACAAGACCAAGGTGTAAAACCTTTGATTTATCAAGAATGGAGATAATTTCCTCCATATCAGTTACTTCTCTTTCTCTTTTTGTTATACCTTTGTTCATAACATTTATCCTTTCACCTGTTTATAGTACATTCTTCCAACCTCAATTTCTCCGCCTCTGCTTGTTAAAAGCTCAGAAACAGTTACGAGCTGATAACCCTCCCTGATAAGTGCCGGAATAACCCTTTCCATTGCATCCACCGTTGTTTTATGAAGGTCATGGCAAAGAATTATATGTCCGTCAGCAGCATCCTTCATTATCTCTTTGTATACCGCATCAGCATTCTTTGTTTTCCAGTCGAGTGTATCCACGGACCAGTTAACAAAGGTCACACCAATCTCTTTGCCGAGAGTTCTTATTTCATCGTTACATGCTCCGTAAGGCGGTCTGACAACGGTGCAGTCAACACCAGTAATGTCGTAAATTTTCGCACGGGTCATCATTATCTGATCTTTTACCTCGTCAATGTCGATGTTGGTAAATTGTCTGTGGCTCCAGCTATGGTTTCCGATTTCGTGCCCTTCAAAAGCAATTCGTTTTAAGGTTTCTTTTCTGTTATCAAGAGTGTTGCCGAGAACAAAAAAAGTTCCTTTGCCACCATACTTTTCAAATATATCTAACAGTCTCTGTGTATGAGCACTCGGTCCGTCATCAAAGGTAAGCGCAAGCATCGGCTTATCCGGATCAATATTTGATTCAGGCACCTCTTCGGGAAGAGCTTCCGGCTCAACGTTCGGATTTACACTTGTACCTTCGTCCTCTGCACCGTTCTTTAAAAGAGTTTTAGTCTCTTTTTTGGTAAAAACATAAGATCTGGTTCCGTCAGACATAGGAAGGAATTCCCCCCTGGTCAAAATAATCTTCAGACAGTCATCAGCTATAACCCATTGAGAAAGAAGATCTCCCGTACTGTATTCACGGTCTATTTCAAATTCTTCAACAAGACGGTTTTCAATCTCTTCTCTTTTTCCCTTCTTCAATATATCATCAAGCGAAAGAAGCTTTCCGCTTTCAATATCACAGGAAAAGGTTTTTATGAGATCTATGGGGTGTGCGAGGGTAGAATCGGAATAATGCTCTGCAAACTCTACACTTACCACCCCGTTTTTATTAAGGTAGCTGTTATAGTAAACCAGAAGCTCAGCAGCTTCGGACAAATCTTTTTCTGCAGAATCAAACTGTGAGATTTTGATCACACCATTCACATATTCAGAAACAGCCCTGTCAAGCTCTTCAATACCGGTTTCAGGATAAAGAACCGTGGCTACTAACTTTTCGCCGAACAGAACACGGCTTTCCTCTTCACCGAACTGATGAATAACGCCTTCAAAGCTTTCCACTCTGTCAAGATAATCCGAAAGCAAAGTATCCTCAGCTTCAGGCACCTTTTCCTTCGCACAGCCGGAAAACAAGACTACGAGTAATACAAGTAATATGCATATCAGTTTTTTCATTTTTACTCCTTTTTATCATTCTATATCATATTTTTTTGACATCATAGAGAGGGCCTGCTCTCTTGTGATTTTACCCGTATTACACTCAATCATTATCTGGACATCCTTGTCCTTCAGGTCATAAAATGACCACACGATATAAGCCAGGAAGCCTCCTATTGCCGGAATGAGCATAAATATAAGCCAAAGCATATTCAGTGCATGAGGAGTCTGTGTTACTCCGCTTTGCTCAAGCTCCTGGAAGGAGCCTACCTCAACCATTTTCCATCCTACTGATTCGAGACCGAGTATGAACAGTCCCAATGCGCCTGAAATAGATCCGGTAAGCTTTGCCATAAAGGTCTGAACTGCAAAGGTTATA
>JAZUMO010000039.1:0-36415 GCA_045603665.1 Acutalibacteraceae bacterium | reverse complement strand
CCAGCTCCTGCTACAACACAGCCTGCAGCTCCCGCTGATACAACAACACAGCCCGCAGCTCCCCCTGACACAACAACACAGCCTGCACCTGATGCAGGTGCATCATCAGTAGCTGTTCCTTCAACAACTGCAGAAATCGTTGCTGCTTACAACAAGGCTGTCAACGATGCCAAGCATTACACCGGCAAGGTTACTCTCAAGAAGCACGACATCATTGATGTTCAGCTCAGAGACCTCCCCGCAGTAGCTGAAAAGGTTATTACTCCCGTTATTGCAAACCTTACAAAGACTGAGCCCAAGGAAGAAACCTTCGAAAACGGTAAGGGCACAGCTGAGACAACAAGAGAGCTCAAGAACTGGATTATTCCCGGTGGCGGCAGAGATGCAGCTCTCCAGGAAGCAGGTGTTGCAAACGCAACAGCAACAGCTAACGCTGACGGCGGTTACACAATGGTAATCACTCTTATTGCTGAGACCTCAACCTTCGACGGCACAAGCACAACCTCAGAGCCCACACATCACAAGTCCATTATGGATCCTCTCGAGCTCGGCTCACTTGATCTCGGTCCTATCACCATCTCAAATGCTGACCTCAGATATCCCGGTGCTACAATGACTGCTACAGTTGACAGCCAGGGCAGACTTACTTATCTCAAGCAGCAGCTTCCTCTCGAAGGTACAGGTACAGGTAAGGCAGGTATCTCTCTTACTCTTAACCTTGCAGGTTCAATGGACGGTACTTACGAATTCATATATGCATAATCAAACAAATAAAAACGGGGCTGTCTTGTGACGGCCCTTTTTTTGACTCATCTTCAGAAAGGAAATAAGATATGAAGAAAGTAGGTGCTCTCCTCGCCCTCGGCTCTGCCGTCGGATTAGGCTTTTATAAATTTCACGACGCAATATTCCATGCACTCATAGAACGTGATTTCAAAATACCTCCCGCCATCGGTAAAATCATAACTCAGGATGACGGCAGTGATGCCGACGAAAAAGAGCTTGTGTACATTGAAAAAATGAAATGGCTCACTGACTACGGTTTCGAAAAATACACTTTGGTGAATGACAGAGGCCAGAAGCTTCGTGGTTATCTTATGAGACCCGAAAAGGAAAGTAAGGTTTATGTTTTCGGTTCCCACGGTTACAGAAGTGACGGCAAGGGTGAATGGTGTCATTATGCCCGCCACTATGTTGAAGAGCTCGGCTACAATATGTTTTTCGTAGACCACCAGGCTGCAGGTGAAAGTGAAGGAAGATATATCGGTTTTTCATCCTATGAATCAAAGGATGCCCTTAAATGGCTTAATTTTATGACAGAGGAATTCGGCAGCGATATTCAGATTATCCTTCACGGCATTTCAATGGGCAGTGCCACAGTAATGCTTATGACCGGTAGCGGGCAGCTACCCGAAAATGTCAGATTTACCATTGCTGACTGCGGCTTCACAAGTGCATTTGATGAATTTGAATGTAAGCTTAAGCTTTTACATATGCCGAAATTCAGCCTTGACTTTTTAAATTCCATCAACAAAAAAAAGGCCGGCTACGATTTTAAAAAGGATACAGATGCCCTCGGTGCAGTTGCAAAAGCAAAAATTCCTATGCTCTTCGTTCACGGCGGCAAGGACGATTTTGTACCCACATATATGGTTTATCAGCTTTATGATGCATGCTCTTCGGAATATAAGGATTTACTTATTGTTCCCGAAGCTGACCATGCCAGAAGCTATTGGTTCGGTAAAAAGGAATACGATGAAAAGATTGATTCCTTCGTTGAAAAATTCATAAAATAAAAGGAGATTTTACTATGCTCGATTTTATTCTCGGAATTGTCAATACAATTATGAGCTTCGTTAAATTCTTTATTTCCTCAGGAATAATTGAAAATTTCGGATAATCCATCCGGATAAAAGTTAAAGGACAGGTTCACCACCTGTCCTTTATTTATTATGTGTCCGTTCAGCTGTCCAGATATTCAACAGCCTTTGTCGCTGCCACTGTACCGTCAGCTGTCGCTGTAGTGAGCTGTCGGATTTCTTTTTTGCGGCAATCACCGCAAACATAAACTCCGTCTCTTACTGTGCAGTTTTCCCCTGCTTCCACATATCCGTAGGAATCTAGGGGCAGCAATTCAGAAAACTCCGATGTCAGAGGAGTCTGACCTATAGCCAGGAAAAGACCGTTTACGGCAAGGTCTGTTTTTTCTTCTGTGGTGGTGTTTTCAAGGCTGATGCTTTTTATAACAGGCGATGCCTCGGCAGAAATAAGAATGCTGTTCATAACAAATTCTATGTTTTCTTTTTCCGTTGCCTTTGAAACAAGTTTTTGTTCAGCTCTGAAGCTGTCACGGCGGTGAACAAGATAAACCTTACGGCATATATCCGAAAGATAAAGAGCATCCTGCAAGGCTGTGTTACCTCCGCCTATAACGGCAACATCTCTTCCACGGAAAAAGTTTCCGTCGCAGGTAGCACAGTAAGAAAGACCTCTTCCCACTAAAGAGGCTTCATTTGGAAGACCCGATTTTTTCGGCTCTGCACCGAGAGCAAAAATAACAGCCCTTGCCTGATATTCTTTGTCTGCTGCCACTGTGAAAACGCCATCGTTTTCTTCGACAGCCTTCACCTTATGAGTAATAATCTGCGCCCCGAAAAACTCCGCCTGTTTTTTGAGATTCATTGAAAGCTCAAGTCCGCTTATATCCGTAAAGCCCGGGTAATTTTCCACCTTATGACTTTTGCTTATTTGTCCCCCGATGCCCTTTCCTTCGAAAAGAATCACACTCTTACCGCTTCTGCCGGCATATATTGCTGCTGTAAGTCCAGCGGGACCTCCGCCGATAATGATGATATCCTTCATATTGCACCTCTTTTCTTTTGTTTGCATAGTATATTTTAACACAAAGAAAAGGACTTTACTACAGAAGTTGGAAAATTTTTATAAAAATCAAAAAATATTACTTAATTATAGAAATTCTCTTTATTATGTGATATAATATTTAAGATTATGTGTTAATATATGTTATTATTCTTTCGGAAGGAAGGATTCTTTTGATAAAGACAGTTAAAGGATTAAAAATAAATTACGTAGAAGAGGGCAACGGAGACCTTGTTGTGCTTCTTCACGGATGGGGCTCAAATATCAAGCTTTTCAATGCAAGTGTCGAGCTTTTACAAAAAGGCTACAAGGTTGTCACAATGGATATGCCGGGTTTCGGTGAAAGCGAAGAGCCAACTGAGCCCTGGAGCGTTGACAACTATGTGGATTTTGTCCTGGAATTTCTCAAGGATTACGAATTTTCAAAGGTTACTCTTTTAGGGCATTCCTTTGGCGGAAGAGTTATCATCAAGCTTTGCTCGAGAGATAATCCCTTTGAAATCGACAAGGTCATCCTTGTGGACGCCGCCGGCGTAAAGCCAAAGAAAACCCTTAAGCAAAAAATAAAGCAGCGCATTTATAAAATGACAAAATGGATTTTCTCTCTTAAAATAGTTATGCTGCTTTTCCCTGACGCTTTGGAAAAATTACGCAAAAGAAACGGCTCTGCCGACTACAATGCCGCCTCTCCCATTATGAGGCAGACACTTGTAAAGGTTGTTAACGAAGACCTTACACACCTTATGCCTAATGTAAAGTGTCCCACTCTTCTCATATGGGGTACTGCAGACGATGCAACTCCCCTGAGCGATGCCAAGATAATGGAAAAGCTTATGCCTGAGGCAGGTCTTGTCACCTTTGAGGGTGCAGGTCACTACTCCTTCCTCGAAAGACAGGGGCAGTATTTAAGAGTGCTCGCCTCATTTATGAAAATTGATATGTAATCAGAAGGGAAAAAGTATTATGATTTTTACAGTTTCCACTATTATATGCACCGTGCTTTTTATCGTCAGCACTGTTATGTGCCTCATCGATTCAATGCACTTTTTCCAGCTTAATTCCTACCGTTTTGACACTCATACAAAATGGATAAAGGAAAACACAAAGAAATATTATCTTCATGCCGTGCTTTCCGTTCTGGCTCTTATAGCTGTTTTTCTTAAAATGCCGGGCCAGATAAAGCTTTTCGCCTGCGTGATAATCTTCTTTATTGCCTGCTTTACCGAAAAGCCTAAAAAAGCTAAAAAGCCTCTTGTTTACACCCCGAGAGTAAAGAGAATGCTTACCACTCTTTCGGTTATCGTTGCTTTTCTTATGGGTGCGGGATCGATTTTCATAAATACAACTCATATTACGATTTATCTTCTCATTATTGTTCTCATATATACCCTCGCTCCCGTTCTCGTTCTGGTGGCAAACCTCATCAACAAGCCTATGGAGCTTTCCATCAATAACGGTTACATCAGGGACGCCAAGAGAATACTTGCCTCCTGCCCCGATCTTAGAATCATCGGTATAACGGGAAGCTACGGTAAAACAAGTGTCAAGTACTATCTTACCACTCTTTTAAGAGCGAAATACAATGTGCTCATGACTCCCGAAAGCTACAACACTCCTATGGGTGTTGTCAAGACAATACGTGGCTCACTCAAGGCTACACACGAAATTTTCGTGTGTGAAATGGGTGCGAAATGGGTCGGAGATATCAAGGAGCTTTGTGATATCGTTCATCCCCATCACGGTGTAATTACCTCCATCGGCCCTCAGCATCTTGAATCCTTCAAAACTCTCGACGCTGTCAAGAACACAAAATTTGAGCTTGCCGATTCTTTACCCGAGGGCGGTATGCTTTTCCTCAACGGTGACGATGAAAATATAAAGGCTCACGGAAGCAACCGTCCCTTTATCTCCTACAGCATTGAAGGAGAGGCCGACTATGTAGGCTATGATATTTCCGTCAGCGAAAGAGGTACTACCTTCTCAGTCAAATCTCCCGACGGTGAAACCGAGCAGTTTTCAACAAAGCTTATCGGCAGACACAATGTTCTGAACATTGTCGGCGCCATCGCTATCAGCCATAAAATGGGCATCTCACTCAAAGAGCTCAAGGGACAGGTCCGTCGCCTCGAGGGTGTACCACACCGTCTTCAGCTTTCTGAACGTGGCGATATGGCTATTATCGACGATGCCTATAATTCAAATCCCAGCGGTACAAAGGCTGCTCTCGAGGCACTCAGCCTCTTTGACGGCTACAAAATCCTCGTCACTCCCGGTATGGTTGAGCTCGGTGCAAAACAGAATGAACTTAACCGAGAATTCGGCAGAAACGCCGCAAAGGTCTGTGACTATGTGGTTCTGGTCGGTCAAAGACAGGCTGTACCCATCAAGGCAGGTCTTCTTGATGAAAGCTATGACGAAAGCAAAATCTTCGTGGCAGACACCATCGAGGAGGCTCTTTCTCACGTGTATTCCATAAGCAGCGAAGGCAAAAAGAAAATTGTTCTTTTGGAAAATGACCTTCCCGACAACTATTAATTTTACTTTGAGGTGATACAAATGAAAACAAAGGTTGGCGTTTTTTTCGGCGGTAAAACCACAGAGCACGAAATCTCTGTAATCTCCGCCATCCAGGCTATCGGTTATATTGACAGAAATAAATACGATGTAATTCCCATCTACATAAGCAAAAACAATGAGTTTTATGTAGGTGACAAAATCGGTGATATCAGTGCTTACACAGACATTCCTTCTCTTTTAAAGGAAAGTCAGCGTGTAATTATGGTCAACGACGAAAACAAGGCAAAGCTCATAAAATATCCTCAGAAAATGTTTGGCAAGCCTCTTTATGATTATATCGACATTGCATTCCCCATCGTTCACGGTACCAATGTTGAAGACGGTACTCTTCAGGGCTTCTTACAGATGATGGGTGTTCCTTATGTGGGCTGTGATGTGCTCTCTTCAGCGGTAGGTATGGATAAGTATGTTATGAAGACAGTGCTCAAGGACAACGGTATTCCCGTTCTTGACTGCAAATGCTACACATCAAATCAGTACGATGACGATGTTGATGTTCTAGTTGACGAAATAGAAAAGGAAATCGGCTACCCCGTAATTATAAAGCCCGTAAACCTCGGCTCATCAATCGGTATTTCAAAAGCTGATGACAGGAAAGAGCTTTATTCTTCTCTTGAAACCGCCTTTGCCTATGCTTCAAAGGTGCTTATCGAAAGAGCCGTGCAGAACCTCAAGGAAATCAACTGCTCCGTTTTAGGCGATTACAGTAGCGCAGAGGCCTCTGAATGCGAGGAGCCCGTATCCTCCGATAAAATCCTTACCTTCGCTGAAAAGTACATCGGTGACGGCAGCAGCAAGGGTGCAAAGGGCGGCGTTAAATCTTCCCCCTCAGGCAGCAAGGGTATGGCTACTCTTAAAAGAAAAATCCCCGCTGAAATCACAGCAGAGCAAAGAGATACCATCCGCAAAATGGCTGTCGATGCCTTCAAGGTGCTCGGCTGCAGCGGTGTTTCCCGTATCGACTTTATGATGGACACGGCAACGGGCGAAATATGGCTCAACGAAATCAACACCATTCCCGGCTCTCTCTCCTTCTATCTCTGGGAGCCCATCGGTGTGAAATATACAGAGCTTCTTAATAAAATGATTGCCCTCTCACTCAAAAGAGAAAGAGAGCAGGAAAACATCACCTTCTCCTTTGATTCAAATGTTCTCCAGGGTGTAAAGCTTGGTAATGGGGCAAAGGGCGCTAAAGGAAGCAAGATGTAAACCAACCGGGAATTAGGAATTGCGGGAAAGATTTAATATAGCATAAAATGGTATTCCGCCCCGCAAACAGAATGCATATTATATACTTTAAAAGTCAACACCAAAAACTAAAAGCACAGGAAATCAAATCCTGTGCTTTTTTATATTTATTTGATTTTTCACCAAGTATTCTACGTCACTTCTGATTCATAATTTCCAAAAACACTCACTTTCAACCTTACCGTCAAAAGTGAAGGTAACACCCTCGCCCTCTAAAAGAGCTCTCTGCACCTCTTCACCGCCGAAGGCAAAGCCCTTGGAAAGTCTGCCGTCAGAGAAAACCACTCTGTGACATGGTATTTCACCGGGTGAAGGATTGGAATGAAGTGCGTAGCCTACCACTCTTGCCCAGCGGGGATTCCCCGCCATCAGAGCCACCTGTCCGTAGGAGGCTACCTTACCCTTCGGAATCTGCTTTACCACCGAATAAATTTTATCGAATGTGTTCATTGCTCTTAATGCTTACCGCAGCCGTGGTCACCGCAGGTGTGGCCTTCGCCGTGTTCATGGTCGTGATGGTCGCACTTAACATCGGGATTATAACGAAGAGAGCCTGCAATAAAGCTCACTGCGGCCACATCAGCAGATCCCGTAACACCGCCGTAAATTTTTATTCCCGATTCATTGAGAGCTGTCTGTGCACCGCCGCCGATACCACCGCAAATAAGCACATCCACACCCTGAGCCTTGAGAAAGCCCGCAAGCGCGCCGTGACCGCTTCCGTTTGTATCAACAACTGCCGCTGACTTCACGGTGTCACCCTCTACCTCATAAATTTTGAACTGACTTGTATGGCCAAAATGCTGGAACACCTGGCCATTTTCAAAAGTAACTGCTATTTTCATATTTGTTCTCTCCTTTTATTAATCAATAGTATATTCATTGGAAGCAACACAGTAAACAAGAGTGTGATAGCCTATAACCTCTCTGTCCCAACGGTCATGCTCACCGTCACAGTGAGGATAGTTATCAATCCATTTTACAACAGGGAAGCTTAGTGTAAGCTTTCCGTTTTCAGCTGAACACTTCACCTGATCATAATCTTCTCTTCCTCCCGTCTGGGCAGGGATACTGACAGTAGCCAGCAGCTTATCGTCACAGTCAAAGAATTCAACATTACCGCTTTTTTCTATTTTTACGAGTATTTTTTCTCTCTCAAAAAATATGGCTGTTGTAGAGATATAACCTGTTGCAAGGTCAAAGGCTTCTGTGCTGTTTGTCTTTTCGCTGTTAAATATTTTATCGTATTCTTTCATAGTTTTCTCCTCTGATCTTTTTTGAAATATCAATGAGTAAGAAGGAGCATAGCCACAAACAGGAATGCAATCACCCCTGAGCTGCCCTTTATTTTTTTGAAATCACCGCAGAATACGCTGATTACGATATAAGAGATAAGTCCGAAGCCGATACAGACCGTATATACAAAGAAGGCATTGAGTCCCATACCGCTTGCCTGAGCCAAGGGTAAATTGGAAAGCACACCTACAAGAACAGTACCGACAACAGCAGCAATCGCCGTTGCAATATAAATCGCACCGTAGGAAACACCGAGAGGATTCTAACCGTCTCTATGAGTTCCGTTCAGCGTTGGGACAAAAGTACAACACATTCGACATGGTTCGTATGAGGGAACATATCAACGGGCTGGATTTTTTCTACCCTGTAGCCGTTTTTGCAAAGATAAGCAAGATCTCTTGCCTGGGTTTCCACATTGCAGGAAATATAAACTATTCTTTTCGGTGAAAGTATTACTGCACTTTTAAGAAATTTTACATCACTGCCTGCTCTGGGCGGGTCCATAAACAGAACATCCGCTTTTTCTCTTTCTTCGGCCATAGCAACCATAAAATCGCCCGCATCATCACAATAAAAAGAAATATTTTCAATGCCGTTGAGTCTTGCGTTGTTTTTCGCATCCCTGACAGCCTGGCTGTTAAGCTCAACACCGATAACCTCTTTCGCTTTATCCGAGGCTACAAGGCCGATAGTGCCGATTCCGCAATAGGCATCAAAGACTCTTTCCTTACCCGTAAGGCAGGCAAATTCCATCGCCTTGCCGTAAAGTATCTCTGTCTGTAGAGGATTGATCTGATAAAAGGATTTCGCTGATATTCGGAATTTTTTGCCGCAGAGAATGTCTGTAATATATCCCTTTCCGTAAAGGACAGTTTCCTTCTCTCCGAGGACAAGACTTGTCTTTGACCCGTTTATGTTCCAAATAAGGGTAGTTATTTCACTGTGCTCCGAGAGAAGCTCACGGACAAACTCATCCTTTTTCGGAAAGATGTTTGTGCCGCTTACAAGAACAACCATTATCTCATTTGTAGCAAAGCCTCTTTTAACGAGGACGTGACGAAGAAAGCCCCTTCCCGTGTCCTCGTTATAGGAGGTAAGCCTGAACCTCGGCAGAAGATTTCTTATATCTCTGATTATCTCGTCAGCCTTTTCATCCTCAATCATACATTTTTCAACAGGAACAATATTATGACTCGAGGACTGATACACACCGGAAATTATTCTGCCTCTCGAATAGCCGAAGGCAGCCTGCACCTTATTACGGTAATGATAAGGCTTTTCCATTCCGATGATCTCTTCCACATGGCCGAAGCGACCGAGATTCTTTATGGTCTTTGCCATTTTGAAGCTGAGCTGTTCATCATAGGTCATATTCTGAAGCTGACAGCCTCCGCATTTTTTGTAAAAGGGGCAGGCATTACCCTTGCCCCTTCTTTGCGTAGTCTTATTATTTTTCACCGTTTATCTCCTGAAAATAACTCTGAGACCGTGCTTTTTGCCGCCTCCTGTATATTTTTTCATACAGTGCTTTGCGGATACACCGATAATCACAAGAGTTGTAAATGCCATAATGGTTGCCATAGGCTCTGAATTCTTTTTCATTTCACCATCCGCCTTTCGCTTTTAAAAAATCAGACTGAAGCCGTATTTATATTCCGTACCTGAAGGATTTTTGTATTCCTCAAGAGTATGTGCTCCCCAGCTGTCATAACCGCCGATACCCATCTGTCTTGCAACAGCTCTGAAATAAAGAGTGTCACTTTCGGGAAGGTTATGAATATGAGCTGCATTTTCAAGATCATCTGCCGTATAAGGTGAAAGGTTGATTTCCATCTCCTTGTCTGCCACAAAGGTTACAGCAGAAGAGCCGTTGCCTTTTTTGACTGTTGCTTTTCTGACGGCTGTTCTTTCACCGTGCTCCTGAGGCTTTTGATAATTTTCAAAGAGCTCACTTACAGCCGTTTTATAAAGGCCGATATATGCGCCCTCATTTCGGTCAATATAGTTTTCGTGGGGGCCTTTGCCTAAATACTCAAGTCTTTCATATTCCTTTGAAACGGGGAAGATAAGAGAAATCTCGGGAATTTCCGGAAGTCCCTCTTCAGATTTGAAGGTGTAATCAATGTGAATACCCTTACTGCCTATAGTGAATATTATCTTACCCTTACAAGCCGGAACGGTAGCAACTGAAAATCCCAATTCAACGGTAACATTTGTACCGTTATTTTTGACTTCACCAATGCCCGTTGATGCAAATTTACCTGCATATTTCCAGCAGCCACAGCGGACAGCCTGCTTGTTACCTCTGTCATTATCAGTAAGAGCACGCCAGAAATTAAGCTCAACGTCACCCTTAAGAAGCTCTTCACCCTTGTACTTTATGGAGTAAAGCTTGTGATTTCTCCGTGAGAAGCATACCTCAATATCTCCACCGTAAACCATAACTGTTCCGTAATTGATTTTAACATTCATCGGTGCGTCTTCTGTTTCAGCCTTCGGAAAAACATGTTCATTGATAATAAACTGCTCCTTCGCTACTGCGTGACCTGCTTTCGCCCAGGCACAGCCTCTTTTCAGCTCAAACATAATGTTCAGATAGCACTCAGTTGAGGGTACACGGTCAAAGGAAAGCTCTATTTTTGTGCTTTCACCGGGCTCCAGGTCAACACAGAGATCTCCGCTTGCATTTACTCTGTTTTCACTTACAATCTGCCAATGGAGATTATATTCATTAAGATTGGTGAAAAGGAAATTGTTTGTAATTTCAAAAATACCCTTTTTCGCATCAATCTCTTTGAATAAAACATTCTGATAAAGATGCTTTATTTCCTTGATGCCGGGCTTCAGCTCTCTGTCGGCAAAAACAAGACCGTTGCCGCAGAAAGAGCCGTCGTGGGTAGTTTCTCCGCTGTCTCCGCCATAGCCTATAAAGGAAGTTCCGTCATCTTTTTTAATTCTTACGCCCTGGTCAACAAAATCCCATACAAAAACACCGAAGAAGCAGGGATATTTATCCATAAGCTCAAGGTATTTTCTGTTGCCGCCGCAGGAATTGCCCATTGAATGGGAATATTCGCAAAGCATCCATGGCTTTTCGGGGTGAGCAAGAATATCCCTTTCAAGCTCCCAGGGCTTCGGATACATCTGTGAATAAACATCTGTAACATTTTTATTAAAATCGAATTGCTCCGGCTCGCCCCAGATTGATTCATAATGAACGGGTCTAGAGGGATCAACAGAATTGAGATAGTCGTGCATTTTCAGGAAGTTTTCGCCTGCGCTGCACTCGTTACCTAAGGACCAGATGATTACAGACGGATGGTTTTTGTCTCTTTCATAAAGAGACTCCACTCTGTCCATACACGAAGCAAGCCATTCCCCTCTGCCGTTCGGAAGAAGCGGAGTGCTTTCACCCATAGCCATAAAGCGTGTGCCGTGGGATTCGAGATTGTTTTCATCGATAACATAAATACCATATTCATCGCAAAGATCATACCATAAGGGATGATTGGGATAATGGGAGGTACGCACAGCATTTATGTTATGCTGCTTCATAATAAGGATATCCTTTATCATGAGCTCCTTTGAAACGGTTCTGCCCGTATCGCAGGAAAACTCATGACGGTTTGTTCCCTTGAGAATAAGTCTTTTTCCGTTGAAATAAATAACGCTGTCCTTGATTTCGATATGTCTGAAGCCTGCTCTTGCGCTGACATATTCCATATGAACACCGTCACGGTTTCTTATGGAAATGACAACATTATAAAGATAAGGATTTTCAGCGCTCCAGAGAGTTATATAAGGAAGAGTAGCCTTGAGCAAAGCCTTATCCTCATTTTCGGCAGAAACTGAATCAGTTGCCACTATATCGCCGTTCATATCGTAAACAGCCATTTCAAGCTCTGTATATTCCGCCTTTTTTCCTAAAAGCACATTAGCTTTGATTGTACCGTTTTTATAATCGGAAAGCTCGGGGAGAGCTTCAATTTTAAAGTCAGCTATATACTGCTCACCGGTGGTATAGAGATAAACCTCTCTGAATATACCTGAAAGACGGAAAAAGTCCTGATCCTCCATCCAGCTCGCTGTGCTCCAGCGGTAAACCTCAACAGCCAAAGTGTTTTCTCCCTCAGAAAGTAAATCTGTAATATCAAATTCACTGTGTCTGAAGGTTCCCTCACTGTATGCACATCTTGTTCCGTTGACATAGAGATAATAAGCACTTTCCACACCTTCAAAGTTGATAACCACTCTGTCTCTTTTAAAGCCCTCAGGAAGAGTAAATTTTTTGATATAACAGCCTATGGGATTATATTCCACCGGAGCGAAGGGAGGCTCGGGCTCCTGAATTTTTTCCCAAGGGTACTGAACGTTTGCATAAATGGGAAAATCATATCCCTCCATCTGCCAGGATGAGGGTACGGGAATAGTATCCCATTCGCCGCAATCAAAATCCACAGCAAAAAAGCCGTCTTCCTTTGCTTTATAATTATCAAAAAGTCTGAATTTCCATTCTCCGCAAAGATCAAAGTATCTTTTTGAAAGATATCGTTCACCCTTTTTGGCCTCATCAAGACCCGAATACGGCATAAAGGTTGCCTTTGAAGGAAGTCGGTTAATGCCTGTAACCGTCGGATCGCTGTACCATTCGGTAAAGCCATTGATTTCTTTCATGCTTTTTCTCCTTTATTTAAGATTTACCTTATGCTCAAGTATGTAACCGGTCAGATATAAAAGGCCAACAGCCACAATTCCGCTGAAAAGCGTTCCGCCCACACCGTAGGAAAGCAGCGCTTCATTTACCTTTCCCATTTGCTCAAAAGCAAAATACACCGTGTCGTCTCCGACATTGAAGGTAAAGGGAAGATACTGAGTGAGTATATTTCCTATCTGATTATTCACGGAAAAAATAGCGAGAAAAATAAGTCCACCGAGAATTTTCGGATGTGACTGCAAGGCTCTGGTGTTAGCGACGGTTACGGTGAAATAAACAAAGGAAACATAGGTAAAAATCGTAATGATTGCCCATATTGCCGCAACAACGAGAAGCTTCACAACCGTAGCAGCCGAAGGAAGCATTCCCAAAAGTCCGCTTATACTGGCAGCATCGGCAAGAATAGTAAAATATCCTGAGCTTCTTTCCCTTGCATAAAAGAAAATCATAATAAGAGTAAGTGCCATAAGTGCAAAGGAAGCAACAATCCAAATAAAAGAGACGATTACCTTTGAAATAAGAAGATTGCTGCATTTTACGGGAAGAGTAAGAGTAAGATAGCCCTGCCTTCCGAAAAGCGTATCATAAAAATTCTTTATGACAGAAACAAGTGTAACAATAACCGCAGCTACACCTGCCAGATAAAGAGCAAAGCAGCTCATAACACCGAGAAAGGTCGACGGAGAAAGAAGAGAAAGTCCCATTATCGCCGACAGGGCAACAACAACAATGTAAATTGACATTGTGTATCTTGCTGAATGTCTCAGCTCATGTTTAATAAGTTTACCAAGCATAGCTGAACACCTCCTTGAAAACCTCTTCCACACTTTTGCCCTTTTCCCTGATTTCATCAACATGGGAATTGACAATAAGCTTACCGCCGCTTATCATAAGCACACGGTTGAATATACGCTCAACGTCACCGATAAGGTGAGTAGAAATCAACACAGTGGAATCCTTGGCGTAATTATTCAGAATGAGGTCAAGAACAAAGCTTCTTGCCGCCGGGTCAAGACCGCCCAGAGGCTCATCAAGGATATAAAGCTTTGCCCTTCTGCACATAACAAGAATAAGATTAAGCTTTTCCTGCTGACCCTTTGACATTGTCTTAAAGCGCTGTTTTTCGTCAAGTCCGAAATCACGGACCATCTTTTCTGCCTTTTCTCTGTCAAAATCAGCATAAAAATCACTGAAATATTTTATGGCATCCGTCGGCTTCATCCAATCGGGAAGATAAGATTTATCCGGAAGATATGCTACGATGCTTTTGCTGTAAGGCCCCGGCTCCTCATTGTCTATTCTTACAGTACCGGAATGATCCTTTATAAGCCCCGTAAGGATTTTTATAAGAGTTGTCTTACCGCAGCCATTGGGTCCTAAAAGACCTACAATTGAGCCTTCAGCAATTTCAAAATTTATATCGTCAAGAACGGTTTTTCTGCCGTATGATTTTCTTAACGAAGACACATGAATAATACTCATTTTCCTTTTCTCACTTTCCCGAGCAGATTTCTTATTATACTTAAAATTTTCCTTCTGAACTGTGCAGATACCACTGTATAAGAGCCAATTGACCATAACGACTGCAAAACAATTATAGCCACGGGGTTACGGAAAACAGGCATATTGAGCATAACCGAAAGGAACAGAAGCACAAGTGCTACAGCCTGCCCCGAAAGAAGAAGATTAGCCGCAAGACGGTCGCTTTGATAAAGGTTGTGTGCTTTTACGGCAAGCTCCGGCAGGGTGAATTTTTCTTTGAGACAAAGAAGAGAGGTTGCTATGCCCTTTTCGCTGTCATTACGGTATGAGGAAACAATATCCGACGCCTTTTGTGAAAGGATTTTTACAGCTACCACATCAAGGTAAAGCCTTGATGCGCAGGTGATTTCATCTAGACAGGGCTCCTTGCTTCCCACAAGAAGAACAAAGCCCGTCTTTTCAAATGCCTCCGCAATTTTTCTGAACGAGGGCACCACTTTGTATTTCACAAGGAAGGAAGCGACCAGCTGTCCTTCTACAGCTACATACATAACACTTTTCTTGCCCGCATATGCCTTTTCTTCTGCCTGAGAAGGTGCGTCTATGCTATGCTCTACAAGCATCTGACGGTTGCCTACGAGAACTCTTCTGTCGGCGATCCAGCAGGCAAAACCAAGCTTTTCTTCATACTGAAGATCACTCGCCTCGGGAAGCTTTATACCGAGTGCTTCGATAAAATCCTTGAAGCAGTCCCCTGCCATTGAGCCGCCGGCCTTAAGTGCAGCTGCAGCGAAAACAGCGGCATCGCTCTTAGAAATTGGTGAACCCTTTACTCTTTTGAAGGAAGAAACCTCGCAGGTAAAAAGCTCCTTTGCATCCACGGCAACAGCTTTTGCCTGAGAGAGAAACTCAAGAGCCTCAATATCATTTATCGCTGCGCCCTCAGGTGCGAGACGGGAAGCAGAGGCGTAGAAGATAACGCTGCTTACAAGCTCATTCATAACAGGAAGACAGAAACACACACAGGCAACAAGAGGAGTGATAAATGAAACTGCATCTCTGTTTCTCAAAAAGAGGATAATGCCTGCCGCAAAGCCTGCAATAAGCACAGCCATAGCGGTAAAGGAATAGAATTTTTCTTCATCCTTTTTCGGAGCCTTATCATCTCTTATTCCTGTATCCACACGGCTTTCTGCTCCGTAAACAACTGTGGGAATGTTTTTTTCACTGAGTCCGTGAGCAACAACAAGTGCATCATTTTTACTCGAAATATAATGAATGCCTTCATATTCGCCTTTTTCGGAAAGAGCCTTTACACTCTTTTGAGCCGTAAGCTCGTCGAGATAAACACCGCCTAAGCGTACAAGCACAGCGAAGGCAAGACATAAGGTGTATGGCTTCACTCCGTTTACACCCATTGTACCGAAGGCGGTTGTTACAATATTGAACAGTAAAACAAAAACTGCAAGAATAAAAGTGACAGAGTTTTCGTCAGGGCTGAGATAACGGATATTGTTGAAGCCGAGAACAAGTTCATTCCTTGCAATTACTGCAATAATAATTACAGCAAGAATATGCAGAAGGCCGTAAATCAATCCGTGATGGGCACCCTGAAGCCCTAAAGCTGAGAAGGGTACAGTAAGGATTGCAGATACAATCAAAGCCACCGTAGCAAAGATAAGCTTCTTTTTTGTGCTTTTGATTCTTACCGTAAGCTTTTCGCTGTAATCCTTTAAGGATATATAATTCTGACTTGAATTAACCTTGTTTCTTTTTTTCTTTTTCTGCGCCTTTTCAACGGCAGAAAAAATATCCTCGCCTTCATCGGCTTTTACCGAATCCATCATACTGTCCTTACCCTTACCTGTAGGTGCAGATTCAAGAATAGTTTCATCAGACTCCTTGTTTTTTAAAAAGCGGAAATGCCGTGTAAAATCATTTCTTTTTTTCTGTCCCTCCTGGATGCTCTGACCGGCGGAACGGATGTATCCTTTAAGATCAAAATGTCTTGTTGCACCGCTGTCGGCCTTTTCGTCCTTCGGCTCATCAACACTGAAATATCTTGTACCTGAAAAATCGTCGTCATTTTCTTCTGAATCTGATTCACTCTTTTCATCAAAGGAAGGCATATCCTCAGAAACAGAGGATATATCCTCCATATCCTCCCTCTCGCCGGAATAAACCTTAGTTTCCTTTTCTCCGTCAGAGGATATATTCTCAGAGCTATTCTCTTTTTCTTCAGCCTCGGCAATTTCTTCAGGCGTAGGGATTCCGAGGTTTTTAAGCAGTGCATCAATATCCACGCTTTGCTCCTCATAAAGGCTTTCGTCCTTTACGTAAACATCGGCTTGCACCTTTTCAACAGGCTTATGAGCGGTAAATGGCTTATGAGGCTCTCTCGGCTTTACGGGAGCCTTTTTCTCACCGACGGGCTTTTTACTCTTCTTTTCCGCAGGCTTTTTTTTCTTTTTCTCTTCCTTTACAGCGGCATATTCTCCGAGCTCAAAAATATCATACTCCGGCTCCGGTGTATCAATTACTGCATCTTTCTTCTTTTTGCCTTTTTTTTCTTTTTTCTTTGACCTTTTATCCTTCTTTGAACCGAGCTTCGTCATAAGGTCGCTGTCGGCAAAATCATCTATAAGACCTTCATAGCTTCCGTCATCCTCCGGAATTTCCTCGGCAAGTGAATTGCTAGCCTCCATTTTAGTGTAAAATTCTTCCTTTTTTTTCAAAAATTCTTCATCATAAAGGTCGGAAGGGGTGTTGTTTTCTGACATCTTTTTCAATCCTTTCACAAATTGTCTGATGACTCAATGAATATATAACTCAAAAGATTTATTTTTTGCAAACCCCGTTAATTCCGGAGCGCTGTCTTGAAATCTCATACATAAGAATTCCCGCGGCTACAGAAGCATTGAGCGAGGTAATCTTTCCCTTCATGGGCAGCGATACAATAAAATCACTTTTTTCCCTTATAAGACGGCTGACGCCGTTACCTTCAGAGCCAACAACAAGAGCGACTCCGCCGGAAAAATCCGTTTCACACCAATTCTTACCGTCCATATCAGCCGAATAAACCCATATGCCCTTTTCCTTAAGTCCGTCAAGAGTTGTAGCAAGATTGCCTACACGTGCGACGGGCATATATTCGACGGCACCTGCCGAAGCCTTACCCACAGCCCAAGTCAGAGAAACATTTCTTCTTTTAGGAATAATGATTCCGTGGGCACCTGCTGTTTCTGCTGTACGGATAATTGCTCCGAGGTTGTGAGGGTCTTCGATACCGTCACATACGATGATAAAGGGGTCCTCACCTCTTTCTGTCGCAAGGGCGAGAATATCCTCTACCTCTGCATATTCGTGGGCGGCAACATAAGCGGCAACACCCTGATGGTTACCCTGGCCGCACATATAATCGAGCTTCTTTTTGTCTACCTCTTTGATTACTATCTTCTTTTCTCTGCATTCGGCTATAATTCTGCCTATAGAGCCGTTTCTTTCACCTTTTACCACAAGTAAGGTGTCAATTGCTCTCGAGCTCCGAAGTGCTTCAGAGACTGCATTTCTGCCGATAATCAGCTCCTGATTGACTCTTTCACTATCTTTTTCCATAAGTAAAACCTCCGTTAAGGAAAGCACAATATTCCAATATCTATAATCGGTTAATTATAACACAAAGGAAAAAAAGTTTATTTCTAAATCAGAAATAAAACACTATAGCAGCCTTTCAATTATATATTTTCTTTACATTTTTCTAAAATTACTTAAAACTACTTGATTATTGAAGTAAAAATTGGCATAATATTGTCTGCAGACTGTTGCACATAAATACATATTTGGACGGATGAAAAATGATTTTCAAAAAAAATAAAGAATACACCGGCACCTTTGATCATATGATTGTCGGCCTCGGAAACCCGGGCAGACAGTATGAGGGAACAAGACATAATGCCGGCTTTATCTGCATCGACGCTCTTGCAGAAAAATATTCTCTTAAAATAAACAAGCTTAAATTCAAATCCCTTATGTGTGAATGCAGAATTGAAGGTAGACGCTGCCTTATTCTCAAGCCGCAGACCTTCATGAATCTGAGCGGTGAGGCAGTAAGAGACGCAGCCGATTTTTATAAAATCCCGCCCGAGAGAATCATCGTTATTTCCGACGATATCAGCCTTGAGCCGGGAAAAATGCGCATCAGAAGAAAAGGTAGTGACGGAGGCCAAAGAGGTCTTAAAAGCATCATCTACCACCTTAAAAGCAACGAATTTCCCCGCATAAGAATAGGTGTAGGTGCCATGCCCAATCCCGAATATGACCTTGCCGACTGGGTGCTTTCCCGTTTCACAAAAAAGGAAGCGGACGAAATAAAAAAATGCGCCGAAAAAGCAATCGACGCACTGGAAATTATGGTTACGGGCGATATTGACAAGGCTATGAGCAGACATAATTCATAAATCTAATTAAGACAGGAGGCTACCCTCCTGTCTTTTATTTTTACTCCTCTGACAGTCTCGGTTGCCACATTTTCCAAGGAAACCGTGAGCATTTTGCATATATTGACAAAAAACAACACATTATGATAGAATGGCTGTGTTAAGACACAATTCTTTATTTTTAATCGAAGGAGAAATTTTATGTCAAAGATTTGCTATGTTATAATGCCTTACGGTGGTAAAAACGAGGCATTAAAGAAAAGGTACAAATCAATTTTTAGTGCTATTATAAAGCCGGCAGCCGAAAACAAAGGCTATACTGTTGTCCGTGAGGATCACGAAGCCCGCCAAGGTAACATCAGCGCTAATATCATTAAAAGTCTTGCTGAGGCAGAGCTTGTAATTGCCGATCTTTCGGGCAACAACTGGAATGTTGCTTACGAATTGGGCATTCGCCATTCACTGAGTAAAAACGGAACCATTTTACTTAATGACAATCAGACAGAGCTGATGTTTGATATTCAGGGTAATAAAGTAATTACTTATCCCTATGAATGGTATGACGGCATTGATGAAACCCAGCAAAGCATTATGGACTCCATAAATTATATTGAAAGCAACACCACAAGCTCAGATAGCCCTGTTCATGACATTTACCCTCATTTTTCAGCCAAGCTCATCGACTACCTTTCAAATGACAACGATAAAGAAAAGGCTATTATTGCCAAGCTTTCCGAAGAAAATGCAAAATTAAAGGAAACCCTTGACAGTGCCGGCCTTTCAGCAGACTCCAAGACCGATCGCACAGATATTTTGGCCTCTTTCCGTGATGCTCTCAACAGATCTCAGTTTTCAGGAGTAAAGGCTACCAACAGATTACAAGAGTCCGCTAACAATGAGGATGAGGAAACCTTTGTTAACGATCTTGCTGAAATTTTAAGTAAAGGTTTCCTTTCCGAATTTGATTGCGACAGAATTTACTTTATGTGCACTAAGCTGGACAATTATTTTGTTACAATTGCATTTCTTGAAGAAATAGTCAGAAGATATCCCGACAACGAAGAATTTTCCGGCCGCCTTGCTCTTGTATATGCAAAAAGCTTTGAACACCGCGAAAAGGCGATTTTGACCGTCAACAAAAATATCGGTGTCAAAAAGGTGAATAATCAATATACCATTGCAAAAAAACCGGTTACATATAACACCCTGGCATCCTTCTTCGATGTTTATCTTACACTTGATAAATATGCAGAATTAAAAGAGATTGTACCTCTTCTTATTGAATGTTATCCGCGGTATTATGAGCTTATTGAGAGGAATCATGTTTACGCTTGTAACGGTCTTTATGAATATACGGAAGCAGAAGAAACTGCAAAGACCTTGGCAGAAAAAAATCCTTCGGCAATCAATAATTACTCGCTTTATAAAGTTTACAGGGCAGCAGACAAATATGCTATGTGTTATGAGCAAATGGAAAAGTGCATAAAGCTCGAACCGAGCGACTCGAAATATTATATGTTTATGGCCGGACTTATTATAGACGGATGCTATATAAGGCAGCAAAACTCTTTTGGCAACGAAATTGTTCTCGTAAGTAAACAGCAGGCTATCGCCGCCGCCATCCCCTTTGTTTATGAAGCTTATGCTAACGGTTATAGTGCGCAGGATTGTTATGCATTTTTACAGAAAAACAGTTTGAGTGCTGCCTCCAAAGAATTTTTAAAATATGCATCGGAAAGAATCAATCCAATTCCTCATAATGATAACTATGACTATTATCCTCTTTCCATTTGTATGTCATAATAATCAATTACTTAAAATATCTGAATAAATTGAAAGGCTGTATCAAAGCATCTATAGCAGATGTTCTTGATACAGCCTTTAGGATTTATAAACAAAAGTAAAAGTAAAGTCTCTGTTTTTTAATTCTACCTCTCCTTAACAAAGAGAGGTGTTTTCGCAAAATATGGACTTGGCAAGTGCATCTGCCCTGTTATTATTTATCTGACTTTAACCTTTACTACCTTTGAAAATGCACCGTTACGGACAAGGATGTCACCTGTGGATTTTTCCGTTTTGTCATAAGCTCTCACCTTATATTGATGAGTTTTGTTCTTTGAAACCTTTTTAAGTGTTGCAGTTGTACCCTTTACGGTAGCTACCTTTATCCATTCATCCTTTTTGGCATTGTATTCATAAACCATATATTTGTCAGCTTCTCTGACCTTACTCCAGGAAAGCTTCAGAGTAGTTCCCGAAAGCGACTTTTTCACATTCTTTACGGTGCCGATATTTTCAGGCACGGTTACTTTTATGACCTTACTGAAGCTACCGTAAACATTGCTTAATTTTTTTTCGTGATTTGAGCCGCCGCCCACTGCTCTTACCTTAAAGGAATAGGTCTTTCCCGGCTTGAGGTTTTTTACCGTGAACTGTGCATAATCGTCACTGTTTACCTTACCCACTCTCATCCATTTTCCGTTTTTGAGCTGATAAATCTGATAATAATTGAATATACGGTCTCTCCAGAAGGGCGAATCGTCACCTATATGCCACCAGTAAAGTGTCACGGAAGCCTTATTGCCGTTCAGACTTATCTTTTCACAGTCAAGACCCTTGACCTTTTCCGGCTTTCCGTGAAACATCATATGTGAATAATTAGAAGATATACCTCCGTTCCTTTTGAAAACCGCCTTTATATATATTTCATGAAGATAGCTCATCTCTACATTTTTAAGAGTAAAGCTGCATCCCTTTGTTTTGCCCACATAATTATAATTACCGTTTTTATCTTTCTTGAGGATGACGAATTCCGTTATATTTTCTTTGTTTACCGCCTTCCATGTAAGCTTTACGGTATTTTTATCTATAAATGTTCTGTTTGTATCCTTGGCATAGCCTGACGGTCCGCCTACGAGGACATTTTTGCCGTCATCTACTGCAACAGGCACGCTTTCTGTATGTATGTTTGTTCCTTCTTCATCAAGCATATCCACATAAACCATTGTTGTTCCATAGCCCTTGGTCTTGATGTAACCGTTTTTATCCACGGTAACAACAGTGGTATCCTCGGAATAGTATTTATAAGTAATGCCGTACTTCTTTTTGTCCGATTCAAGCATAGGATACATTTTTATTTTTTCACCCATACGAAGTTTGAGATTGCCTCCTCCGGCAAAGTCCACATCCTTTACGGATTCGTCAAGAAATACTGCACCGCCCGAAGAAGTGATGTATACAGTGTTGTTCTTATAATTAAAAGCGTGATAACTCTGTATCGTTCCGTCGGGTTTGGTTTTAATGGGGGCTAAAGGTATTATTACTTGAAAAACATCATATCTTACATATATGCCGCTCTTACCTATTATTTTTTCTGCCGTAAGCTTTTTATTGCTGTCAAGCTTTCGGTATTTATATGCAGCATAAGGCCAGCGATAATCTATATTATTATGAAGAATTCCCATCACTGTATCTGAAACGTTTCCGTTTTTATTGATACAAATTATCTTTCCGTCCTTATAGGTCATCACGTCATCATACTGAAGATATACGCCCTCATAATATGGAAGAAGTGTTTCAACCTCATCAACAAAGGTATACTCAATTATGCTCTTTCTGTCAAGCTTGAAATCCTTCCACAGAGCATCCACAACCTCCCATTTACCGTTGAGATACACCATATTCCACGCATGACCGGACACTTCTTTCTTATCAACCAAATCATACAGCTGCTCTTCCGATTCAAACCAAAGCATATCATCCCTGTGTCCGGTTACAGTTACAGCAGGTACACCGACAAATCTGAGCAGATCACGGGTAAGATTTGCATAACCGTAGCACTGGCTTTTTCTGTTATTATAAACATCGATAGACAGAGAACTGTAAAACCGATCATAAGAAATATTCTCCCCTACCCACTCATAAATCTTTTTCGCTTTTTCCTCATCGGTCTTTGCGCCTGCGGTGATTTTCTTTGCCGCAGCTTCAAGGGTTTTCTTGTCTTTATAGGAGCCCTGATAAACTGTCAGTGCCGCCTCAGGATTCTTTTTGATGTAAAATTCATTGAGGTGCGCTATAGCCGCTTCGTATCTTTTTTCTGTTATGTCTGTTATTCCCTCACCTGCGAAGGCAGTAAGAGAAAACATCAGCACCATAACAGCCACAGCCATCATTACCTGCAAAACTTTTTTCTTCATAACATTTTCCTCCTTATTTTCTTCTGATTTCATCGTACTACTGTAATGCGCCCTCTGTCAATGAGCATAATAGCCAAACATCAGCCCTTCATAATATACAACGAAAGGAAACGACAAAAGGTTACAACGAAAAGAAAAAACTTTCAATTGCTATTATAATTCATAATTTGTAGAATGTCAATCGTCATTTTATATGTTTCAATCTATACATTTATCACAAAATAACTAATATAATTTATTACGGTGATGATAATGAACAGAAATCAGAAGGATAAATATATAATGCTTGGGCTCAATATAGCCTACTACCGCAAGCTAAACGGCTTTACCCAGGAGAAGTTGGCAGAAAAGTTAGGTCTTGACCGCACTACTATCAGTAAAATCGAGCTTGCCACAAGCGGTGTTTCCCTCGATGTAATTTTCGAAATAGCTGACCTTTTCGGAATAAAGGTTGAAAAGCTTTTTCAGTTCAGAGAGTAATCTCTCTTATCCTTTTCATAGCAAAAGGCTGCCGTAAACACGGCAGCCTGATTTTTTATTCTTCATCCTGTATTGCTTCCGGCGAAGTTGTCATATTTTCTTCTTCGGAATAAGCGTTCTGCTCTGAAAAATCATATACTTCCTGCTGTTCACTTTTAAACTGCTCAGAAGGCTCTTCAGTAAAAGCACTTTCGGATACGGGCTCTGCTGTTTTTTCTGTGTAGGGGTCTGCTGTTCCGTACTTTGCCATCTTGAGGTCAGTATAGAATACGGCTGTGGCAATATTTACATAGGGAACCAACCATATCAGAAGAATACCAAAGGTAAAAATCGAAAGGAAAGACCAGCCGATAAAGCTTAACTGCAATTTGAACAGCTCAAATCTGTGTCCCTCCATAAGGCTTTTTGACTCTTCCATAGCCTCTTTTGAAGACATTCCGGGATTTTCAGCAAGAATATAAAACACCATCTGATAAGAATAGCTCTTTATAATTCCGGGAATGATAAAAAGAAGTGTCCACAAAAAAATAACGATTCCCTGATGTAAGGCAAGAATAGTTGCATTGGTGTAATTTTTAAAGCCGTCAAACATATTCTCTATGGCTACATCCTGTCCTTTGATATAAGCGAGGGCTATGAGAGACGCCGAAAGACTGAAGGCACCTGAAACAAGAAAAGTTGCAAAGGTACCGATATACGGTATAGCAGATAAAGCTAAGTTGATAAGTGTAAACAGAAGCATTATCACACCAAAGATTTTCCACCGTTTGTCCATCAAATCTCTTGCAACGGATCTGTAATAAGCTGAATTTTTCATATTTTTTCCTCCTTTTCTTTGTTCCTTGTCTACATACTACACTACGGACCCTTTGTTTATCAATTAGCAAATTAGACAAAAAAACGAGGTGGATTTTTCCACCCCGTTCTGATTTAATTAAACATTGAAAAGGAAGTGAACGATGTCGCCGTCCTTCATAACATATTCCTTACCCTCGCTCTTTACAAGACCCTTTTCCTTTGCTGCCGCAAGAGAGCCGAGCTCCATAAGAGTATCAAAGGACACAACCTCGGCACGGATGAAGCCTCTCTCAAAGTCAGAGTGAATCTTACCTGCCGCCTGAGGAGCCTTGGTACCCTTTTTGATTGTCCATGCTCTTACCTCAGGCTGACCCGCCGTGAGGTAAGAAATAAGACCTAAAAGGTTATAGCTTCTTTGAATAAGAAGGTCAAGACCGCTTGTTTCAATTCCTAAATCCGTAAGAAACATTTCCTTGTCTTCCTTTGAAAGAGAAGATATTTCTGCTTCAAGACCGGCGCAGATAGGAAGAACTTCAGCGCCTTCAGCCTTTGCAATCTCACAAACAGCCTTGTAATTTTCGTTGGTGTCGATACCTGAAACGAAGTCTGCTTCACTCATATTACAGGCATAGATAACGGGCTTTGATGTGAGAAGTGCCGCACCGTCCAGAATAGCCTTTTCCTCGTCGGTGCATTCCACGCTTCTTGCGGGCTGCTCGTTTTCAAGAGCCGCTTTCACTCTCTTAAGGAAATCAACCTCTGAGGCGAGGCTCTTATCACCCTTCATAGCCTTGGAAACACGATCAATTCTTCTGTCAATCATTTCAAGGTCAGAAAGAATAAGTTCAAGATTGATAGTTTCCATGTCTCTCTTTGCATCAATTGAGCCGTCAACATGGATAATATCGTCATCCTCAAAGCAACGGACAACATGGATAACAGCATCAACCTCACGGATATGCGAAAGGAATTTGTTGCCGAGACCTTCACCCTTTGATGCGCCTCTTACGAGACCTGCAATGTCAACAAATTCAATCGTTGCGGGGGTGAACTTTACGGGATTATACATCTCTCTTAATTTTTCGAGTCTGTAATCGGGAACAGCAACCACACCCACATTGGGCTCAATGGTGCAGAAAGCATAGTTTGCGCTCTGTGCGCCCGCATTGGTGATTGCATTGAAAAGTGTACTTTTGCCTACGTTAGGAAGGCCTACTATACCTAATTTCATTTTATAACCTCTGTAATAATTATTTTGTTGCTGCTTCGAGAGCCTGCTCTATATCAGCAATAATGTCCTCTGCGTCCTCAATACCGACGGAAAGACGGATAAGATCACTCTTTACGCCTGCCTCTTCAAGCTGCTTGTCGGTAAGCTGACGGTGAGTGGTTGAAGCGGGATGAAGCACACAGGTCTTGCTGTCGGCAACATGTGTAACGATGGAAGCCAGGCGGAGAGAATCCATAAACTTCGTTGCAGCCTCTCTGCCGCCCTTTACGCCGAAGGAGATAACACCGCAGGTGCCGTCAGGCATATATTTCTTTGCAAGAGCATACTGGGGGTCGCTTTCAAGTCCGGGATAGGATACCCAGGAAACGAGTTCGCTCTTTGAAAGATATTCTGCAACCTTGAGAGCATTTTCGCAATGTCTTTCCATTCTGAGAGCAAGAGTTTCAAGACCGAGACCTAAAAGAAAAGCATTCTGAGGACCGGGAATTGAACCGAGGTCACGCATAAGCTGAACAACGCACTTTGTTATATAGGCACCCTTGCCGAATCTTTCGGTATATGTAACACCGTGATAGGAATCGTCGGGAGTGGTGAGGCCGGGATATTTATCGCTCTTTGTCCAGTCAAAGTTGCCGCTGTCAACGATTACGCCGCCAACCTGTGTAGCGTGACCGTCCATATATTTGGTTGTAGAGTGTGTGATGATATCAACACCGTACTTAAAGGCCTGACACTTGATTGGTGTGGGGAAGGTGTTGTCTACGATAAGGGGTACTCCGTGTTCGTGAGCAGCCTTGGCAAATTTTTCAATATCAAGCACCTGAAGAGAAGGATTGGAAAGAGTTTCACCGAAAACAGCCTTGGTGTTTTCCTTGAAAGCAGCATTAAGATCTTCTTCTGTGCAGTCGGGTGTAACAAAGGTAAACTCGATGCCGAGCTTTCTCATTGTAACATTGAAAAGATTGAAGGTACCGCCGTAAATGGCCGTTGAAGCAACCACGTGGTCACCTGCAGAGCAGATATTGAAAATCGCAAAGAAATTTGCAGCCTGTCCCGATGAAGTAAGAACAGCAGCTACACCGCCCTCAAGGTCAGCTATTCTTGCTGCTACGGCATCATTGGTGGGATTCTGCAGACGGGTATAGAAATAACCTGAAGCCTCAAGGTCAAAGAGCTTACCCATTTCTACACTTGAATCATATTTGTATGTGGTGCTCTGGCAGATGGGAATCTGTCTGGGCTCACCGTTTTTTGGAGTATATCCCGAATGGATACATTTTGTGGCAATTTTGTAATCACTCACTGTAATCATCCTCTTTTCTTTATATTGTAATTGTTATTTTTTACATTGACAATTTATTATATTACATTGCAGGGTTTAAGTCAAGTTTAACAGCCGTAAAAAAACAAAACTCCGACCGAAGCCGGAGTCTTTTTTAAATTCCCAGAAATTAATAGATCTTACCGTTTGAGATAAGGTTTGTAAGAAGACCTGCGATAAAGTCGAAGATAAGAACAATCTTGTCAGCAGCACCAAGAGAAGCGAACTGATAAAGAACACCTTCTGTTGTGGCTGTTACATTGTAGTAACCGTCGTATACGAGTGAGCCGCCGCCGACTGTGATATAGTAGTAGCCTTCAGCATCAAGGCCGAGTCCCTTGAGATCAAGGTGAAGAACACCGTCCTTAAGATATGCATCGCTTACGCCGAGTACGCCAACCTCTTCACGGTTGAATGCATCGAGGATGTTTTCTTCCTTTTCAGCTGAATAATAAACTGTAAAGGTTGCCTCTGCAGCTATTTCGGTATATTCAGCAGCAACAGGAATCTCAACGCTTGAAATGCTACCGATACCTCTGAACTTTGCAACACCCTGTCCGAGCTCTGCGGGAAGAGTGATTTCAAAAGCTGATGCGCTGATGCTCATGCAACCGAAAAGCATCATAATAGCCATTAATACGGATAAAAGTTTCTTTGTTTTCATTTTCATAACCTCTTTCTTTTTTCTTAATTGTAACAAATATGAATAAATGTTTAACATTTGTTACGCCCTCATTATATTTGTTAACAATTATAAAGTCAATAGGAAAGAGTTTTTGTTCATTTTTTGTTAACATTTATGCATAGGCATTGTAATAAACCCTGCCGCCTTTAGCTTCAATGCCTCTCGCTTCAAGCATTTCCGACACGGTAACGAGCTGATAACCCCGTGAAATAAGCCAGGGAATTATTATCTCTGATGCCGCAGCTGTGGAGCCGTAAAGGTCGTGCATAAGTATAATCGAGCCGTCACGCACCGTTTTCTTTATATGGTTTACTACATAGGAGCTTGAAAGAGTCTTCCAGTCTAAAGTATCCACCGACCATTGAATGAAGGGTCTGCCGGTAAGTTTCGGGCCCTTTCCTACAGAGCCTCCGGGAGCACGGATCAGAATGTCGGTCTGTCCCGTATATTTCTCAATAAGCTTGTCTGTTTTTCTTACCTCTTCAAGTATCGTTTCATTGGAATTATATCCGAGAGAAACATGAGAATAGGAGTGATTTGCCACCTCGCAGCCAAGCTTATTCTGTCTCACAAGACAATCCTTATATTCTGTTATTCTGGAGCCTACCACAAAAAAGGTCGCTCTTGCACCGTGTTTTTCCAGAACGTCAAGAATACGGTGAGTGTTTATCGGATGCGGTCCATCATCATATGTAAGAGCCACCATCGGCTTTGAGGGATCGACCTGACGATTTGTCCTTACGGCTGAAAATCCGCTTTTTCCGTCCTTTGTAACAGCTAACACCTTATATGATAAAAGCTTTTTTGCGTTTTTTACTGTATCAGTATAGGCTGTAGCTGTTGTTTCCTTAATCTTTTTCCACTTGCCGTCTTTTACTTTTCTGTAAATCTCATATGACACGGCATCTTCCTTTTTATCCCAGGAAAGCTTCATCTTTTTGCCGTCTTTTCTGAGAGTGAAGCCTGCAGGAGCCTTTATACAAAGCTCGCTCATGTATTTTCCTTCATTCAGACTGCTGCTATCCCCCTCCTTTGCTTTAACAAAATAAGAATACTTCTCTTCGTCAATAGCAGTTATGTCCTCATAGGAAAGCTCATAGGATTTCACAGAAGCAAGCTTTTTCCATTTAGCTCCGTCAAAATCTTTTCTGTATACCGCATAAGCCTGAGCTCCCTCAACCTTTTTCCAGTTCAGCACAAGGCCTTCTGCACTTCTTTCGAGAGACACAAGCTCCGGGGCCTTCAGAACCCCGACCTTACGGGTTGATGCAACGCTTTTGCTTTTTCCTTTCAAACTTTTGACCGTGTAGGTATAAACAACACCTTTAACCGCCTTATTGTCAAAAAAGCTTTCACCCTCTGCCTTGCCGATAAGTATGTTTTTACCGCCGTTTTCTTTACGGTAAACGGCATATGCTTCTGCACCCTCAGCACTTTTCCATCGGATAGTTATTCCGGAATTACTGACCTGAGCCGATTTCATTTTAGGTGAGGGAAGATATGTAAGAGACTCATAATCGCTCTTTATCCTTTTGCTCTTTTTGATATAATATGTATAGCTTTCACCGCCCTTAAGCGCTTTGTCTGTATACTTTTTACCCTTTGCCTTAGAAATCGCCTTAAACTTTCCGTTTCCGGCCTTTTTGTAAACAGAATATGTTTCCTTTTTACTGCCGTTCCACTGAAGCACTATACTGTCAGCCTTCTTCTTAAGCTGAAGGTCCAGCTCCTCTTTTGCCATAGACACAGATGAAAGCATAACCGCCCAAAAGCAAATCAGCGTAAAAGCACACAGAATTTTTGCAAACTTTTTCATTTTTTACCTCCTGTAAAGCATCTGTTTAAATTATACCCTTTAAGCCTTTTTTATGTCAACAAAAAACGACAAAATCAACATATTTTTTTACCCCTTGATATTTTCTCTGATGGGTGGTAAAATATGCTCGTAATCATTTAAATATGAGGAGACAAAAATATGAAGAAAAATGCGACTCTTGTTATTATGGCTGCAGGTATGGGAAGCCGCTTCGGCGGTCTTAAGCAAATTGAGCCCTTAGGCCCCTGCGGCGAAATTATACTCGATTACTCCGTTTTTGATGCAGCCCGTGCAGGCTTCAACAAAGTAATCTTCTTAATCAAAAAAGAAATCGAAGAGCCCTTCCGCAAAATCACCGACGGAAGATATGACGGCAAAATAGAAGTAGCCTATGCTTTTCAAGAGCTCGATAATCTTCCCGAAGGCTTTACCGTTCCCGAAGGAAGAGTAAAACCCTGGGGTACGGCCCATGCCATATACTCCTGCAAAGAGCATATCGACAGTCCCTTTGCGGTTATCAACGCTGACGATTATTACGGAGCAGAAACCTTCAGGGTTATATATGACGAGCTTACCTGTGAAAAAGAGGCTAAAGATATTTACGACTTCTCTATGGTAGGCTTCAAAATTGAAAACACCCTCACAGAAAACGGCCATGTGGCACGAGGCGTATGCAAAATCGAAAACGGTTATATGACAGACATTGTAGAAAGAACTAAAATAATGTACCGTGACGGCAAAATAATGTTTACGGAAGACGAAGAAAACTGGGAAGAAATCCCTGAAGGCTCCCCCGTTTCTATGAATCTCTGGGGTTTTACTCCTGAAATTATTACGGAAATAGAAAGCCGTTTTTCTGATTTTCTTAAAAGCAATGAAAAAAAACCGCTCAAATGTGAATTCTATATTCCCCTTGTGGTTGACCAACTTATCAAGGAAGGCAAAGCAAGGGTAAAAGCCCTTTCAACATCCGAAAAGTGGTACGGTGTAACTTATAAAGAGGACAAGCAGTCTGTAATGGACGCACTCAGGAGGAAAGCAGAGCAGGGTCTTTATCCCTATCCCTTATGGAAATAAAGCATAGAAAAAGGACAGGTGTTAATACCGACACCTGTCCTTTTGTTATACCGAAAATCAGATAGAATACTTAACCTTGTATTCTTCGTATCTTTCATTATAGTGGCTGATATTTTCTTTTTTAACCTTTTTTGCATAGGAGTGCATATCCATTTCTCTATGCTCTGTTTCTCTGACGCACTCAGCAATATTTGTACAGTGATCAGCAACTCTTTCGAGGTTAGTGATAATATCGCTAAAAACAAAGCCCTGCTCAATAGTGCATTCTCCCTTTGTAAGACGGCGAATATGCTGACTTTTAAGCATCGCCTTGAGATCATCGACAACCTGTTCAAGAGGTTCGATACACTTGATGGCTTCCTTATCCTTTTCGGTAAAGCTTCTGTAAGCGAGCTCAACAATTTCAAGAACTGCATTAACCATAGTCTTGAGCTCTTTGTCTGCCTCACCGGAAAATCTCATTTTCTTATCTCCGAGTTCCTCGGCTGATTTAAGGATACTTGCGGCGTGGTCAGAAATTCTTTCAAAGTCTCCGATAATATGAAGAAGTCTTGCTGCTTCGGCACCGTCCTTATCCGTAAGCTCAAGAGCTGAAACCTTGACAAGATAGCTTCCGAGTATATCCTCATATTTATCGGTCTTCTTTTCCGCACTGATAACAAAATCATAATCCTCGTCGTTATGACCGTCAAGAAGCTTTACGGCACGACGGAAGCATTCTGTTGAAATTTCTGCCATAGTCTGTGTCACACTGCGACAGCGCTCAACAGCAACGGTGGGAGTTGCAAGAAGTCTTTCGTCGAGCATTTCATATTTTTCTTTTTCGTCTGTATCTTTGATAGTTTTGACTGCCATTTTTTCAAGGACACCAAGCATTGGCGACCACATAAGCACGCAGAACAGCTTGTATGCTGTATTAACAACAGCGATACCGACCTCATTGGCGGTGTTGTCAAAGAAATCGAATTTAAAGATAGCATTTGCACCGTAGAAAAGAACGAGAGCTCCGATAGTACCGAAAATATTGAAATAAAGATGCACCAGTGTAGCACGCTTTGCATTTTTATTAGCTCCGATAGAGGAAAGAACAGCAGTTATACATGTACCGATAGCCATACCCATAACTACAGGAATTGCTGTGCCGAAGGTGACCGCACCCGTTGCAGAGATCGCCTGAAGAATACCGACAGAGGCTGATGAGGACTGAATGATAGCCGTGAGCACCGCACCAGCAAGAACACCCAAAACAGGATTTGAGAAAAGAGTAAGAATTCTCGTAAATTCCGGGTCATCCCTAAGTCCTGAAACTGCATCGGACATAGAGGACATACCGGTCATAAGAGTAGCGAAGCCCAAGAGAATCATTGCTGTATCCTTGCTCTTATTCTTTTTACTGAACATAAGAAGATAAATACCGATAAGAGCAAGAACAGGAACAAATGAATCCGGCTTAAGCAAATCCATAAAGCCGCCGCCCTTGATGGCTGTAAGTGAGAGAATCCATCCGGTGATGGTTGTACCTACATTGGCACCCATAATAGGGCCGACAGCCTGATGTAGTGTCATAATACCGGAGTTGACAAAACCGACAACCATAACTGTTGTTGCAGACGAAGACTGAATAATAGACGTCACAACCAACCCCAGAAGAAAGCCCTTCGCAGGATTATCCGTCATTTTACCGAGAATTGCCTTGAGCTGACCGCCCGCCTTCTTTTCAAGGGAATTACCCATGAGATTCATACCGAAAAGGAAAAGAGCAAGACCGCCTATAAGAGACAACACATCAAACAAATCCAAAGTTACAACCTCTTTTCTATACTTTAATTGCCGATAAAAATTACCATTTTAAAGATAATAACAATTTTTCGCTTCTTAATCAATAGTTTTTACAAAAATCTCTCTTATTTTCTGCCACCTTATAAAAACTTTCAGCAAAATAAAAAAAAGATATGCAAAAATAACAATCAAAAAACAGCGGATTTTACCCTTATTCTCACTCGAAAAACTTTTTTCAAAAAAACTCAAAAAAATTAAGAAAAACTATTGACTAACCTAAAAACTTGTGTTATTATATTCGAGCGTTGAACGCACAGTGTGTGCTGGTGTAGCTCAGTTGGTAGAGCAGCTGATTTGTAATCAGCAGGTCGGGGGTTCGAGTCCGTCCACCAGCTCCAATTTAATATGGGTAGGTTCCCGAGTGGCCAAAGGGAGCAGACTGTAAATCTGCCGTCAACGACTTCGATGGTTCGAATCCATCCCTGCCCACCAAAAATCCTCGTTCGTAAGAACGGGGATTTTTACTTTTTCACTATTACCTCTTCACTCTTCACTTTTCTCTTATCTACGAGGATTTTTGGAAGGTAATAAGTAATAGTGAATAGTGAAGAAGTCCACTCCGCCAACGGCGGAATATCACTAAAATCTCCGTCAAGGTGGATTCGAGCGACCGAATCATCTTGAACGACACGATAAAATATGCTATAATAACATAAAGGTTGGTGAAAATATGAATACAGTACAATACGGCGATTGGAAAATTGCAGTTGATATTGATAGAACAAAAAAGCATTATAATACCTACGAAAAAAACGACAATCAGGCCAATAGAAACTTTGCAGAGTATTGCAAAAATTTAACCGCAGAAGAAAAGGCGTTTTTTGTTGCGTTTGGCATTGATCCTACCTGTTGTGAAATTGAGCATATCGGTGCCGACAAAAAGGGGAATTTTCCTTGTGGTGGTTATTATTTTGTTTGCGGAAAGTATTTAGAATATCCGCCCGAAGAATTGACAACAATCGAAGAACTTGCAGAAAACGATTTCATAGATGAGCGCCCTGATCCACGAGTTGATGTTGGAATGTTCCAGTTCGATTTTCAATGCGAAGATCATACAATTAACAATATACCAGAAGACATACCCGAAGGTTTCATTTGTATTCGTTTCTGGTGTGAAGAAATGAAATGGTTATTGCCTGAAAAGCCTGAAGAAATGATGTATGAACCTCCGCACTTTTGGGAAATACATAAAATCATTAAAGAAAAAATTGATAATAAAAAGCAACAAGCTTTAGATTTAGAGGAAACAAAGTTAGAGTTTTTACGTTTTTTTGAAAATTTGAATATTAAAGCACAGTTATTAGGTAAACAAGAAATTAAAGTATATAAAACAGAATGGGTAAACAAATTTGCACCTGCCGATGCCAATATTAAAGAAATCAAAAAACTTTGTCTGGATTCTCGCAAGTACACCCCATTCCTTTGGCACATTTTTAGTTTTGAATTTTTGAGTAGTAAAACCGAAGAAAAGGCTAAAATCTTGTTCGATCAAGAAAATAAAAAATCATGTGTAATCGTCAGTAATGTTGATGATGTCGCATTTCAACTGGAAAATGCGGAAAGTATCACAGCAGAATTGTTAGAACAGTTTGTTGATGTTACAATTACTGCAAGTGATTTTTCTTGGACTTATACCAAAACACACGAAGAAATGTGCGGACCGTATTTTTATAAAAAATAATTCTCTGGACTTTTAAAACTTTTCGGATATAATTGCTGTTACCAAAAAAGAAAGGTGGCAGTAATATGAATAGAGAAGAATTGTAAGAGGAAATATATTTTTTATATGGTCTTTGGTACAGATATTTTAACCTCTACACTTATCTTCAAAAGAACAAACGAGGTTTAGAGTTGATACCAAAACTTCGTGAAAGACAAAACGAAAGTTTACGACTTATAGACTTTGCAAAAGACCAGCTTTGAGTTGGCATCTAAATGGTTCGGAACAGCCAGAAATCCTCGTTCTAAGGAACGGGGATTTGCTTTTTTCTTATCCGCTGTTTCTCGTATCGGATAATTTGCACAAAACAAGCATTTATACATAAAAGAGTATTTTAACTTTCAGATGCTTTGTTCTTTTCATACAGAGGCAAATATGGAAAATTCAGCAATAAATATACTCAAAGGATCAGAAGAAGACCCCTGGTCGTTTTTGAATCTGACGATGCACACGGTGCTGCCAATATTATAACATTTAAATGCAGATACCGTCGCCAAACCGGATCTGCCGGTATTATTGACAAACAGCATAACCTTTAATGCTTTTATGAAAATCACCTGCCAAAAGGTGATTTTCTTTTTCAGTCTCATACAAGTTTTTTCACTTTTTGCAGAATCAGACATACAAAGATTCCTTTTATAGTTATTTTTCCGTATTCATTTTTTACAGTATCTGTTTTGAAAAAAAGCAATTTATTTTTTATAATATTATTACAGTGAAGACAAATAGCCGAAAGCGCAGTGAGACTCACGCACCGCTATTGGCACACAGACTGTTATAAAAAGGAGAAATGAAATGAAAAACCGTATTATTGTTTCAAAGCAGGCAGAATCAATCCTCCGCTTTTATCTTCATAATCGCGAAGGAACATTTTGGCTCTTTGATCAGGCATTCTCAAGGGATGTTTATGCGTGGTTCAGAAACGGAAGATCAGAAAGTGAAATTATGCTCTTCTCGGATTGGAAAAGAAACAAAAGACTTTCCAAAACCATTGAACGTATTCCCCGTGAAATCAGATATGTAACAAAATATGTTATATCTGATTCTCAGGTTGCATAACTCACCGAGATAAAAGTCTGAAGCTGTAACAGGCTTCGGACTTTTATACTTGCACGACATATTGACCGCACCTTTCCTCTATGTTATAATAAAGAAAAAAACAATGAGGTGTATACTTATGAAATCGGTCCTGTCATTTTTTATCTCTCTGTGTCTTACAGCTATGAGTATACTGGGGATTCCTTTCGACGCCCCTGATCTTGCAAAGACAGAAATGAACAATGCGGCAGCCTCAAAGGAAAGCATTGAGCTTTTCAAAGATGTCTTTGAAACAGAAACCGCCTGGCTCTCTTCTCTGCAGCTTTCCAACGGAGCTATCCCGATGACATACTCAGCAAACGGAGAGCTTCGTATGAATCCCTATTTTGCAGACTTTGCCGCTCTTGCACTTCTCGACAAAGCAGAAGAATATGCCGATAATGTAAAGGCATATATGAACTGGCACTTCGGTCATCTTAATACGGCCGAAGAGGATTTCAACGGCCTTGACGGAACTATCTATGACTATGTTATTACAATGAAGGACGGCCAAATCGTAAATGAAGCTGTGTCCAGACCTGAAAACGCCGATTCCTACGACACAACAGACTCCTATGCGGCAACCTTCCTTACGGTAGTTTACAAATATTTCTGTAAAACCGGTGACAGCGATTATCTGGTCACTCACGCAAAGGAGCTTAAAAGAATCGCCGATGTAATTTTTTCAAATTTTCAGGACGGTCTTACATATGCAAAGCCCAATCACAGAGTAAAATACCTTATGGATAACTGTGAGGTATACGAGGGTGTTATCGCCGCCACAGGAATTTTCAAAGAAATTGTTCTCTGCGGCAAAACCGAATATACCTCTGTGCGTGATGATTGCGGTGAACTCATATCTGTCATAAAAGATAACATAAACAACAGACTCTGGAATTATATGGGCGGATACTACAAGCCCGGTATAACAGCTTATGTTGATGTGCCTACAAAGGTTTTCTCCTGGAATTTATATTATCCTCAGGCAACCTCTCAGCTTTTCCCCATAATCTGCGGAGTTATTGAGCCTGACACAATAAGAGCACAGAACCTCTACGGTAAATTCTGCGAAAGCTACGAATGGGAAAGCTTCGATTATCCCGACGATTTTTACTGGGGCGCAAATGTCTATGCCGCCGCAATTATGAACGATGTTGAAAGAGTTACGGCTTATATGACAAACTACGCCGAGCTTATGGATAATCACGCCTGGCCCCTTTATAATGCTGACGCAGCAAGAACAGCCATGGCAGCATATATTATGCTTCAAAGAGCAGAAGCCGTATAACCTCAAAACGCAAATAGCAAAGGCAGGACCAAGGGCGCCACTTCATAAGGATATTAGGCCTTAAAATTTGCTATTTCTGCGCATAACTGCGTTGAAAATGCTCGAAATCCGATAGGATTTCTGTGCTTTTCGCCTTGTTCTGCATCAAAAATATCATAATTTTAAGGTGCAAAGCAGTTTTTACAGAGATATTTTTCGTTTAAAGGAAATGATAAACTCCCCGTCATACTCGTGTATTACGGGGAGTTTTCGTG
>JAZUMO010000038.1:0-55872 GCA_045603665.1 Acutalibacteraceae bacterium | reverse complement strand
GGCTCAACAGCCTTGGTGATTGCCTGTCCCACCGCCTTGCCTATGCCTTCACTTACGCCACGTCTGATGGCTCTTTCTAAAAATCCCATAATGCTTCCTCCTTTATATGTCTTTGTATTTTATTAACAGCTGTCGTCTGCTGTTGATTTTAAGCTTTTTATATATATTTTTACAATGAAAATGTACGGAAGAATGTGTAATAAACAATTCATTGGCTATCTGTGCCTGCGTTTTGTCGGTAAGCAGCTGAGCAAAAACCTCAAGCTCACGTTTTGACAAGGCTTTCAGCTCAGGATAAGCTTCAAGCAGTCGCTTATGCTCGCTTTCTGCCAAAGCCATATACTCAAAATAGTTCAGTATTCCCATAAGCCACCTCCTTGAAAATATTATACTTTATCAAGCTAAAATTGTAACCTACCCGAAATAAGTGGATTAAACAAATATACTACCTGTTTGGGTAGTGTTTCTAACATATTATTGAAAAATTTAAAAATCTGATTTATAATATTAGCGGATAAATCTGTTAATGTAATTTGATTATATTGATTTTTTTACTCACTTTGTACCCCCCGTTCGGGGGGTTTTTAGGAAAAACTCACCCTTTCGGGTAGGTTTTATCAGAAAATTTGAGATTTTTACGGTTTTGCGATTATTTCGGCAAAAAAAAGGAAGGTGCACTTTATGAATCATCAAACTCTCATAGAAAACCAGAAAAAGAGGATAGAGCTTCCACTTTGGATGCTCGTCTGCTTCTCTATGTTCAGCTTTTGGCAGATGGGATTTATTTATTATTTCCTTGAACCGTCCTCGGCAGCGGACGGGAAAATCCCACTACCCATTAACATCGATTACGGTACCACACTGACAGCAGTTTGTTACATCCTGGGCATCCTTACGATGATATTTTTACCGAAGATTATCGTGTGGACACAGCGGATAGCCACGGGTGTTGCGCTACTTTCGGCGTTAGGCTTCTTTCTCCCTCTGCCGGAGGATGCACTGCGCTTTAACATTTACCTACACATTTTCTGTTGCTGCCTGATGAACAGCTTTGAGACCTTCCTTGTGGTTACTTTCTTTTCCGAGAAAAGCAGCGTCAGGTATCTGACCTTCGGCTACGGCATAGCGGTGTTCCTGATCGCTTTGGTTCAGAATGAGGTGGTATCTATTCCGTTCTCCACCTTCCGCTTTGGAATGGTAGCGGCACTTGTGCTTTTGTTTATCTTCTTCCTGCGTATCCCTGCTGGTGGGGAGCATCTGCCGCAATTTGTGAAAAAAAGCGACGGTCTTATCCCACCGAAGAAGATGATGTGGGGGGCTTATCTTATTGCTTTCATTGCTGCGCTGATGGGCGTTGGTGGTCCTGCGGTCGTCGGCAAGGTTGAGCACGGCGTGTCTATTATGTATTTAGTAGTGGCTCTTTCAAGCTTTACTATGTATTTTCTTCATAAGAAGGCGAACATTCATCCCTTCCGCATAGCGCCCATGTTTGTCGGACTCGGTGGGTTCGGTTTTCTTGTAATGCTTGTGTCCGCATATGTTCCCGCACTTTCCTATGTCGCCTGTGCACTCATTGGATTCGGTATGACGGTATGTATGCTCGCTCCGCTTTACGGTGTGCCGATTATGAAAGCCTATCCGTCAAGATATGTGGCCTCCGCAATTATCGGGCTTGCCATCACGGCGGTTCTTATCCATGCGGTTATTGCCGAGATGTTCCTCGGTGCACCTATCGCACTGTATATCTTTTATGCAGTGATTATGGCGGTGCTTGTGTTCGTGTTTATGCAGGTGGAGCCGTTCCTTATGTTTGCCCTTCGCCGTCGCATTGCCGACGAGGAGACCACTGTCGCAGCAGAGGCTGAGGAGCCTGTTGTTCAGGCTTCACAGACCGAAACGAAAGCCGAATCTATGGTCACTACCGATACAGATACCACGGATGATCCGCTTTTAAAGCTCAGTCCGAAAAAGCGCGAGGTTGCAGAGCTTATCTGTATGGGCTATACCAACAGGGATATTGCAGAGGCTCTTGTTATTTCCGAGCACACTGTGAAGGATTATGTGAAGGATATTTATTATGCACTTGATGTTCACAGCCGCATAGAACTCGCTGCCCTGGTGAACAACTACCGTTTGACAACCAAGAAATAACAAAATCATTTTTACCTTCGATAAATTCAGAAGATATTCTTCTGCCTCTGCAATCTGACCTACACGGGTGTACTTCGCAGCGGTGATGCTCGTTCGGAGGTTATACCTGAACTACAAATAATTTCACCTGAACAGTTTGAAAGAGCAAGAATGATAATGCAAGAGCGTTCCGATAGGAAGAAAGAAAATCCCACAGTACCCCTTAACACCAAAGGCAAGTCACTTATCTCTGGCAAGGTTTACTGTGGGCATTGCGGCTCAAGGCTGAATCTTACAACAAGCGGAAGATACCGTAAAAGAAAAGACGAAACTGTTGATACAACGAAGCGAATCAGATATGCCTGCTATGGAAAAAGCAGAAAGCAGACGGAGTGTGACGGTCAGTCGGGTTACACTCTGCATATTCTTGATGATTTGATTGATGAAATTGTCCGTGACATTTTCAGTAAGATGAAAGGTGTATCAAAATCTGATGTAATCAAGCTCCGTTATGCTGATGAACTTGAAGTGAGAAAAGCAAGACTGAATATGCTGAAAGCAGATTACAATAAAGAGTTTGAAAATCTCACTATACTGAAATCCGAGGTTATAAAAGCAATCAAGGGTGAAAGTTCTTTTTCGGCAGATACACTTTCGGAGCTGATTGCAGAATCTGAAAAAGAGTGCGGCAGACTTTTTGAGTTGTGTGCAGATGCTGAAAAGGATGTTGCAGACGGTGAAAGTGTACTCAAGAACTTATCCGATAGCTTTGATGAACTGATTTCTTGGGCGGAGCTTTATGATGAAGCAAGCTTTGAAAAGAAGAAAATGATTGTTAACTGCCTGATTAAACGGGTTGAGGTTTGCCGAGGGTACAAGTTGAAAGTTGAATTTAACATTGACTTTGAGCAGTTTATGGTGGGTTTGGATAAGGTGGGTAAATAGAAAGGCTCCCCGTAGTGCTGGCTACGGGGAGCGTGTTTTGTTTATCAAATTAAACAATAAATTGGTATTCACATATATACGCTACATTAAATTCAGAGCTGTATGCAACATATATTAATTGATATTGACCGTCATTTTCCGGAATTTTTCCAAACTCAGAAGTTGTGGTATTATAGAGCAAAAAATAGTCAGAGGGGAAACTAACCAAATTCTCGGGAATAATTTTTGTAAAATCCTTATTGCTTCCCTTTATCCATCTATGGTCATCCTGCATAAACTCTTCAAAATCATTTGCTGTTGACTCTTCAAAACTCATCGTTGTAAGAGTTAGTTTACCACCGGAAATATCACTTGATATATTATAATTCATTCCAACGGTTTGTGGAAAATCGAAACCGAGCTGAGCCTCCAAAGAGTCAATATTGTTGCTGACATTCCCAAAAATTGTTGGGAAAAATCCATAAATCAGCATTATAAATCCTATAATAACACCACAAATAATATTCTTTTTATTACGTATCTTATTCTTGTTAAGAAGTATTCCTGCAATAATTGAGATCAGGGGTATCGGCAAGAAATAATGGAAATTTTTTAAAGATTCCAGACTCTCCATATGTGTTCCTGCATTTTGAGTCATTTCATCAAGAGAAACACCCGCAGCTAAGAAAACGCTGATAAAGCAACCAACAAACAAAATATCTCCTATTGTTTTCAAAAAAGAAATTTTAGTAGTGCTTAAATCAGTTTTATCGGTTTTTAGATTTTGGCAGAAAAAACCTAGCTGCGACTTTTCCTCCAGTAAGGATTTTTTTATTATATAAATTGTTCTGTCTTTATGTTGAAGAAAATAGCAGAAAGGCGTTTCCCAACATTTTGCAAGTTCATTAAAATACAATTTTTGAGTTTTGATTTCTTCATCTGCATTTGCAACTCTCACAAGAATATAATCACGGAAAGTTTCATAAGTATATTTTCTTCTACACACAAGTTCGGAATTCTTTTTTATTGCAAGCGAACTATAAATATATCTAAAAAGATTTGCAAATAAAAAAATAAAAGCAAGAAAAACCAAAATATAAGAATTCTGTTCTTCACTTGTGTCCCCCGAAGTAACAAAAAATGAAAAGAAAATAAAAACTACACAAAGAACTAATCTTTTAAGCAAAGGCCCGATACTGATTTTGTAGAAATATTTAAGTTCCTTTTTATCCAAAGAAAAACAGTATTTTTCTATAGGTGATTCAGAACTGTTGGTTTCAGATTTTTCAGCAATATGAGAATTTGTTGATTCGGAGCTTTTGTTCTTTTCATCAGTTAAAATAGAGTCAATACTCACTCCAAAAATTTCTTTCAGCCTGATTAAATTATCAACTGTAGGTACTGTCTGATTGTTTTCCCACAGACTCACGGTCTGTCTACTGACAAGAAGCAGATTGCCAAGTTCTTCCTGAGACATTTGTTTTTCTTTTCTTAATTGTTGTAATCTTTCACCAAGAGTCATAATTTCAGCACCCCTTTCTTGCCTATATAATAGCTCATTATATACAAAAAAGCAAGCACAGCCTGCTTTGCAGTTTGTCAAGTGGCACTTGCTTTTGTTAATTTAACACATTTTAATAACAAAAACAAAAACACCCACTCTGAAAGCGGGCAAAAAAATAATTACTCAGTATGCTGTTGGTGGAGACGGAGAGGATCGAACTCTTGACCTCTTGAATGCCATTCAAGCGCTCTCCCAGCTGAGCTACGCCCCCATAAAAGGGCACACTGAGTAATTTATTTATTAAGTTTTTTGTGGGGTGCGTTTCTGAGTGCTTCTCGCTCCCAGCTGAGCTACGCCCCCATGTTTTTGAAGTAATAAGTAATAATGAATAGTGAAAAAGTGGGCATACTAAATAATTTATTATCTTCGTTATTGCTACGATATATTACCATAAAGTTTTTCTTTTGTCAATAGAAAAATTTCAAAGGCAGACATTTTTCTTGTCTGTCTTTTTTTAATCTGTATACTTTTCTGCCCTTTCCAGAGCTTCATCAATATGTGCACAGAAATTCTCTTCGCCGACCTTTTCATAAAAGCCTGATTTCTTCATTGCAGCTACCGGCTGTTCGTTTGCATGAGAGATTATAAGCCTTACTCCTTTGTCACTGCACTTTTTGTAAAGTGTTTCCAGAGAATTCATAGCTGTAGCATCGATGGCATTTACCGCCCTCATTCTGAGGATAAGACACTTCGTGTAATCCTTGAGAGTTATATCTAAAATCTTGTCTGCAGCACCGAAGAAAAGAGGTCCGCTGATTTCATAAACTCTTACATGCTCGGGCACCTTTTTGATTTCAAGACTTTCCGGATCGTCAGCATATTTCCAGGAGGTTACGCTGGTTTCCTCGCTCATTCTCTTGATAAAGAGAAGAACAGCAAGAATCATACCTACCTCAATAGCAATAACAAGGTCAAATATAACCGTAAGGGCAAATGTAAGCACCATCACAATCGTGTCGCTCTTAGGAGCAGTTTTAACAGTATGAACAAACTTTTTCCACTCGCTCATATTATAAGCAACCATAAAGAGTATGGCGGCAATAGTAGGCATAGGAATAAGTCCGGCATAAGGCATAAGGAATAAAAGTACAACCAGAAGCACCACGGCGTGAACCATACCTGCTATGGGAGTTCTGCCACCGTTTTTGGCATTTGCCGCAGTTCTTGCAATTGCACCCGTTGCAGGAATACCGCCGAAAATAACGGAAGCGATGTTACCTGCACCCTGAGCCACAAGCTCTGCATTGGAATTATGCTTTGAGTTCACCATGCTGTCTGCAACAACACAGGAAAGAAGCGACTCTATGGCAGCCAGAATTGCTATTGTAAAGGCATCGGGAAGAAGCTCCGAGATTTTGCTGAAGGAAAAATCAACATTGCCTATTGTAAGCTCAGGAAAGCCGGAGGGAATGGTGTAAAGCTCACCGATTGTAAAAACTCCGTCATCAAGTCCGGGGATGAATTTAACCATAAGAGCACCGACAACAACCGCAACAAGTGAAGGCGGCACCTTTTTTTCAAATTTAGGATATATTATGAGAATAGCAAGACATACCGCACCAACCAGAAGGGCTTTGGGCGAAAAGGTGGAGATAGCACCTAGGTTTGCCTCAATTTTTTCGATGGTCTCTATCGGTCTTATTCCCTCAGCATAGGTAAGACCGAGGAAATCCTTTATCTGTCCTATCAAAATGGTCACGGCAATACCCGAGGTAAAGCCCGTAGTGATAGTATAAGGAATGAATTTTATAAGTGAACCTAATTTGAAAACACCCATAAAAATGAGGAATATACCGGCCAAAATTGAGGCAATTACAAGTCCGTCCATACCTTGCTTGGCAACAATACCCGCAACAACCGTAGCAAAGGCTGCTGTCGGTCCCGCAATCTGGATACGGCTGCCGCCGAGAAAGGATACGGTAAAGCCGGCAAAAATGGCCGTGTATACACCGTTGGCAGGCTCAACACCCGAAGCAAGAGCAAGAGCAATAGAAAGCGGTAAAGCGATTACAGCTACGATTATGCCTGCTATAATATCCTTTATGAGCTGTTCTTTAGAATAATTTTTCATAACCGAAAAGAGCTTCGGTTTAAGATAAAAGTTTTTCATTTACGTCCCCTCTTTTTCTTCAATAGATTTTTAACACAAAGATATTATCACAGAGTTTTTCTCTTTTCAAGGAATTTTTTAAACTTCGGTATTATCTATCATTTTAAGCCTTTTCTTTCCCCGTTTTTGTTTAACCCGTCAATTAATTAAAGCTGTTGCAAGATTCAGATAAGTGGCAAAGGCAACCCAGATAATATAGGGTATATTAAGCCAACCGGATTTAGGCAAAATTCTGCCGAACATAACTGTCATTACACATACAGAAACGAGAAGCAACAAAATATCAATAAATCCTACCCACAAAAGCTCGAAACGGAAGAAAAGAATACTCCACAGAAAATTAAAAACAGCGAGCTGCAGCCAATAAACCGTAAGTGCGTTTTTCTTTATATCCTTCGACGTATCGGCTCTGCTGATAAGATAAGCCGAATAACCCATAATAGCATAAAGTGCGGTCCACACAACAGGAAAAAGCCAACCCGGAGGCAGTAAGGGCGGTTTCTCATATTTCAGAAAGAAATCGGAAAAGTTTCCTGCAATAAGCGCCGAAAGAGCTCCTATACCCTCTGCGGTGAAAATATAAAATAACAACGGATACAGTTTATCCTTTTTCAAAATAATACTCCCCTTTTTGTTTTTTGTAATATCTTATGAAGCAAAAAGGCCGCTTATACATAAAAAGAATGCCACCGTTAAAGTGACATTCTTCCTTCTTTTTATTTGAGTATCATACCGATAACCTCAACCTGTACCTTCGGAGGAAGAGCATTTAAAAGTCTGAGAAGTGGGTTGCGGTTTATGTTATAAATATACTTCGGTGATTTCGATTCGAGAGCCGAAAGAACCTTTTCAGCGATTTTTTCGGGACCGATATTTCTCGATTCCACACTGTCCACAATTTTTTTGAATCTTACCGCCATAGATTTATAAAGCTCTGTTCTGTCTACAAATTTATCAATGGCTGTGGTAGAAATGTTAAGAAGTCCTGTCTTGACTGCACCTGGACGGATGATGCTTACGGGAATATCGAGAAGATTGGTTTCCATCCTCAAAGAAAAAGCATACTTTTCAAGCGTTGTCTTGGTTATACCGTAAATTCCGTTAAAGGGAAGCGGATCAAGAGGAGCAAGCTCACTGGATGTGATAACAATTCTGCTGCCCTTATGCATTAAAGGGAAAAAGATTTTGTTTATACGGTAAACACCGAAAACATTGATATCGAAAATCCTTTTAAAACGTTCCTCATCCATTTCAATAAGAGAATCCATATCATAAATTCCCGCAGTATGTACTATGGCATCAAGAGAATCTGTTTCTTCCTTTAATTTTTCATAAACCTCTTTTATTGATTCAGTATCAGTGACGTCGCACTGCCAAAATTTATCTGCCTTTACTGTATCATCCTCACGGTAATCCATACCGTAAACACAGTATCCCTTTTCGGTAAGAAGTGAACAAATAGCCTTACCCATTCCACCGGAGGCACCGGTAACGAGAACTTTTTTCATGTTTTTACCCCTTTCAGCTTAACCATACATTTCCAAGACGTTTTTCAAACTTTGCCGCTCCGAGTTCAATGGGATCGATAATTTCAATATCCATTTCATCGGCTCTCTGACGGATGTATGCCTCGTTATAATTAAGTTTTACATCTGAGGCAACCAATACCTTACGCGAGTATTTGCCGCCAAATCTGGTAGCTACGGCATCAAGCTTATAAAGCTCATCAATTTTAACCTCGCCGTTTTTACAGGAAATGTACACAGGTATCATTTTATGCATTGCAAGTACATCAATTTCATTTTTGATGTTTGCGTCATCCTTTTTCCCGTCCCAGTCAATTGAAACTCCGTTGAGCACGTCGTTATAAACGGGCTCTCCGTCTTTTTCAACAAAAAGAGCAACAAGATAGGTCTTCATTTCGAGAATTTGACCGGCCTTTGTAAGGCATCGCTTCACCTGATGATTTTTATAGGTAATACTTATCTCATCATCCGACTCCGTAAACTCTATAAGACCGTACTTTTTCAGCTCAGAAATAATTTTGCGGTTAATATAAAAGCTTCTGTGTTTTTCCTTTCCGTCCTCCTCAAACAACTCCCGTATCTGCTTGAGATCGGCCTTACTTGTAAGTGAATTCTCACTGCCGCCAATGCTCTCAAGCTTTTCGAAAACCAATATCTGTCTGTCCCATTTTCTAGTCGCTGCCTTTGGTGCATTGGTGGAGCAGATATGCCACATAACCTCAATATCGTCAATAAAATCTTCACTCATATTCCATTCATAGGTGGCATCCTCATTTTCTTCGCCACGGATTATTTCACCGCCGAAAATACGGATGTTTTCATCGACACTCATTTGCGGCATATCTTTTTCATAAAGAACATTGCCGTCCTCATCACAGTCATAAACTCTGTTGCTTCTGAGGTTAAATCTGTGCATCTGAATATTTTTGGTGTTATGATATTTTTCAAAAACGATACCCATTGCCACAAGACAAAGGTCATCGCCTCCCGTCAAATCAAAAATGCACTCATCCTCCTCTTCAACAATCTGAGACATACGTGCAACCAGAGCGGACATACTGTTTCTGTTTACCGGAATAGGATACATTTCCACTTTTTCCTCTCTGTCGGAAAGGATTTTCTTATATCTTTCTATATGCTTTTCCATTTTGTCCCTGTTGTTCCCCAAAAAATAAACCTTATCAGGAACACGGACAAAACAAGAGCATATATTGTCAAGCAGCTCCTTATCGTCGAAAAACTCAACATAAACCATTAATACATCCACATCCTCAATTTTATCTTATTGAAGATTATATAACAAACTCTTCGGCTTTGTCAAATAATATCAAGTTTTCTCTTAATCGGTATAAATATGTACACATTCTCCCCAGGGAGCATCAACCTCACTGTCGATAATTATCCACATTACAGGAACATCCTGTGCCTTTTTTTCATCAGGAAAGGTTGCTCCGCCGTCGGTGAGAATAATTATAAGCTCAGGCTTTTCCGAAAAAAATTCCGTCATCTTTCTGAAAATAATGCTGAAGCTTGTTCCGCCTCCGCCAATAGGCTTAATTTTTGAAAGCTCCTCTGCACTGTCAAAGGCTTTCGGCTCTGTAACGTCACAATCAAAGAACGATACAAATCCGCTCAAAGACTCCATCTGTCTGATTGCATCCGTTATTTCCGTATATGCTTCGGCAAGGGCATCGTCGCTTATAGAACCGGAGGTATCAATAAGAAACCACAGATTCTTCACTGATGCTCCGTCCATTTTTTCAGCAAAGGAAGGTAAAAGCACATCACCCTGAAAGCGTCGGTCAGGATGCATAAATGTATAGTCGCTTTTATCCTGCTGAATAAAATCGTGAAGCACCTGTCTCCAATCGATTTTCGGACTGCGGTCAAGTGTCCTTACCGTTCTTTCAAGTCCGCCCGGTATTCCCTCACCTGCCTTACTCGCGGCAATAATATTCCCATCCCATATTTGTTCAAAAATATTGTCCGCCCCTATATCTCCCCAGACTCCGTGATTATCAAAAACAAATCCGGAATAAGCTTCCATAAGTTCGTCAAGATCTGCTTTTAAAAGCATATTATAAATTTCTTCGGTGCTGTATTCTCTTCCTTCCTTACCATCGGGAGCAAGATGCATGGCATTTACACCGTCAACGGTAATATCAGCCTTGCCCATAGAATCAAGAATTATGGAATTGACCACTATGTCGCAGGCAACATTATAGACAAAATGTATTTTGTCTCTGCCTCTTATACAGTGCTTCAGTACACAGTGCATAAGCTCATGAAGCAACACGAAAGTTATTTCCTCATCAGAAAGTCTTAAAGCAAACTCAATGCCGAAATAAATCTTTCTCATATCGGTACATGCTGTCTCACAATCAGCAAAGCCTATGGGTAAGTGCATAAGAAGTCTGCTGAAAAAGGGCTGAGTTGAAATTATATGCTGTCTGGCACGGACAATCTGCGAGGCCGCAATCTTAAGCTTTTCTTTTTCATCCATATGAGGTCACCTCTTATATAAATTTGCTGTTTTTTGTTGCCCATCGCTGAAAAGACCTGCATTTCATAAGTCTCATATTCAACCCGTCTATAGCCAGAATATCCTTCATAAACACCATAACAAAATCCTGAGGCAAAGCCGACACATAACAGCAGATATTCTCAAGCTCAGATAAGGTTATGCTGTCGTGCTTATTATATACAGTGCTTACAAGAGCAGAAATAAGAGCAAAAAGGACATCATGGGATTTCGGATGCTCCTTACATCTGCCTTCGAGAATATCAGATACATTAGGCATCTTTAATACACCCTTGCAAAAGCTTACGAATTCAATGGCCGTATCATTACCGACACAGCCTGCAATAAGAGAATGAATTGCCTCAGGCTCATCATCGACCGTGCTCAGTAAGGTGCTGACAAAGGCCCAGGAACGCGGTGTGGGATAAGCGAGATCCGAGCCGTCAGGCTCGACACAGAGTCGGCTGCTGTCAAAAGAAAGATATGCAACAACCTTTGAAGATACACCGTTTTCAATTGCCCACCTCTTCCAGGAAACAAAATCGCTTACAATATTGAAATGCATAAGTCTGTTAGCGAGTGCTTTAGGCATTTTATAGCTTACGCTATGGTCTGTTGTTCTGTTGCCTGCTGCAATTACTATGCAATTTTCGGGAAGACTGTGTTCGCCGACTTTTCTGTCCAGACAAATCTGATATGCAGCAGCCTGGACTGATTGCGGTGCGGCAGAAAGCTCATCAAGAAAAAGAACATTGATGAAATCATCTCCGCTCTGCATATCAAATATTTTAGGCTTCAGCCAGTTGGTAAACCTTCTTTCTGCATCAGCGACGGGGACACCTCTCAGGTCAACGGGAGAAAACAGAAGAAGACGCACATCCGTTACCTTCACCCTTCTTCCTGTTTTTTGTGAAAGCTCATCGGCAAGCTGATAAACCGATTCTGATTTACCGACACCGGGACTCCCCCAATAAAATGGCGTTGGTAATTTCTTAAAAGGAATTCCGTTTTCAATTGCGGTTTTATAAAGATTAAGTAATTGCTTCTTTGCATCGGAAACAGTAAGTCCCGGAATGTTCATCATAATTAACTCACTCATATTTATTTCTCCTTTATGTATTTTCCTTTTTTTCTCTGCTCTCTTCAAGCTCCGCATCAATAACGGAAAGCTCAAATCTGAGCTGTTCTATTGTAACAAGATAAGGATTTTCATCCTTTAGATCATCTTTTGCCTCCTCGATTCTCTTATCACACGAAAAAGCAAGAGCTTCAAGATTGTCAGCTCTGCTGCCGAGATGCTCTAAAAGATAATCAATGCTTTTACTGCAGCCCAGTGCTGTTTTATCCCTGTCAATTTCACAGCAATAGCTTCCCCCGTCCCTTCTGCTGATAATTATATGACGGTACTCATCGCTCATCGACGCCGGAAGAATAACATCAAAGCCCATATATGAATCAAAAAATCTTTCTTTACTTCTTCCTATATTTTCATCCACGGCCTCAAGAAGCTCCTCGCCGAAGGAGATTCTCTCGTCATTAGGCACACTAACCTTACCCTCGAGGAAAAAAAGATAATCTTCACGGGCAACGGCTGCAAGAGCTCTGTAATCCTTTGCTTTTCTCATAGAAATATCAATAACACTGCGCAGCTCCTGCATTTGCTTTTGTCTTGCTCTGGAGGCAACCTTCACTCTTTCAAGACGGTTTGAAACCTCAACTCTTTTTTTGATAAGAGGATTGCCGATAGCAAGAGCCTTTACCTCAGCATAGGAGAGAACTGTGTCAGCAATATCCGACATATCACGCTCTGCTCCTGTTCCGCTGAGAAACGAAGCAATAAAGCGCTGTTTTGATTCAAGAAGCTGCCAGGAATAAGCGTCAAAGCTTCCTTCTGTTATATATCGGTAAATATTAACCTTTTCGCAGGTATTGCCCTTACGCAATATTCTGCCCTCACGCTGAACCATATCTGCCGGTCTCCAAGGCACACTGAGATGATGAATAGCCGCAAGGTGCTCCTGAACATTAACCCCAACACCGAGCTTTTGCGTTGAACCGATAACAACTCTGATTTTACCCTTGTTCATTCCGTCAAAGAGCTCTTTTCTCGCCTTTTCTGTTGTAGCATCGTGAACGAAGGCAATCTCAAAAGGTGAAACTCCAAGGCTTATGCATTCTCTGCGCACCTCATCGTAAACATTGAATTCATCCTTAGGTACACCGATGTCGCTGAATACAATTTGCACTGTACCCGGCTGTAAATAAATTTCATAAACCTTTTCGGCGCAGGCACGGATTTTTGTCCTTTCAGAAATTACAGCATCACAGACTTCTTTTATAAGTCTTATATCAAGAGCTGCCTTTCTGCCGTCAACAGTAACCTTTAAAAGATTATCTTCATTACGCTTGACCTCTCTCGAACGGATCTTTTCAGTTCTTTCTGAAAGGCTGTAAATATATTCCGACTGCAAAGGATTTTTAGGAACACAAATATCTGTCGGGCCCTCATAGCAAGGCATACCCTCCTCGTCCTCAGGCTGATGGTAAAAATCACAGCACTGAGAAAAAATAGCCATAAGCTCACTAAGATTATGAAATGAGGCGAATCTTGACATTGTTCTCAAGGTATTGCTGTTCGCATCAACATCGCATTCGACAGTGGTCTCTCTTTTGCCAAAGGTGCTTACCCAGGTGTCAAAGGTATCGATGCTGTGAAATTTCAGTACCGCCGGCTGCAGATAGGTCTGGAAGGTATAAAGATCAGCAAGAGAATTGGTCAGAGGTGTACCTGTTGCGAAAATAAGACGTTTGCAGTAATGTGCCTTTTCCAACATTTCTCTGCACTTCTGACTGCCGTTTTTTCCTCCCATACCTACTATACCGTAGGATTTTGTTGTGAAGGGTATGTTTTTGTAGTTATGTGCTTCATCAACAACAAGGGTTTCAATACCAAGCTTGTCAAAGGGAAGCCATGGAGTCTCTTTGCCCTCAAACAGATATTTTGAAAAGGTCTTTTGTTTCCTGGCTATGCGGCGCTCTATCTCTTTCTTTTCCGGCTTTGAAGACGCGTTGTAGGCTGCCGCCTTGAGGCTTTTTATTTCTTCGTCCATTTTGATAACATAATAAGACTTGCTCATTTTAAGCATATCAAAGCTGGAATAGGCTATATAAACAGCTGTATAATCGCCGTCTCTGATTTCTCCAAGCACAGAATTACGCACATCAGCAGTAAAGCTTTTCGGCCACACAACGTAAATTTTATCTTCCTTATAAAGGAGACGATGAGCAGCAACAACGCTTTCAAGAATATTATTAGGTACTACTACCATATTTTTTTTGCTTATACCCAGACGGTAAAGCTCACTGACTGCAACAACCATCTCATAGGTTTTACCCGTACCTACATCGTGTGCAAGCAGAAGGTTATCCTCAGAGAGAAGAATACGCGCAATTACATCCCGCTGATGCTTATAAAGCCGTATATCCTTATTGAGGCCCGGAAGCTCAAGAAAGGAACCGTCATAGGCAGAAAAGCAGTATCCCACATAATTGTCATTATAATATCCTTCGAATCTTTCTGCGCGTGCCTTGCTGCTATATATCCAATCTTTAAAGGCATCAATTATTGTCTGCTGCTTTTCCTGAGCCTCAAGAGTTTTTTCTCTGTTAAATACCGGCTCATACTCATAATCGCTCCAGCCTACTTTTTTCATTTCATAATCAAAGACCTTGACGGTTTTTGCATTAAGAGTCTGCTCAATAATATCCACAGCAGTAAGATACTGCTTTTTCCATTCGGTATATCCGTCTTCCTTGCGAACACCGAAGGTTATGGTATTAAGAACGGACTTTTTGCTCTCCTCAGGTTCAATAATCTTCCATACACCGAGATCTTTGTAAAATTCAACTGTAGGTGCATTTCTGAAATTAAGGAAATCCTTGATAAACTGCTCGATTTCATAGGGTGGTATCCAGGTAGCACCCAAAGAGATATGAATCTCGTCAAGCTCCACGCTATTCGGAAGAATAGCCTCAAGGGCCTCAATATTGCTTTCAAATCTGCCTGTGAATCTGCGGTTCATCTTTACCGCAGATTCAAGCTTTTTTTGAATGTTGCCGCAAAGATAGTTGCTCGAAACAACCCAGCCTTCAAAAGCATCATATACATCTCTTTCCGCAAAAAACTCGGGAAGCTGAAAAATCACTCCCTTAAGTGCCGAAATTACTGTCTGAGGGGCTTCTGAAGATAATTTTGCAATATATCCGATATCAACACTCATTTTTTCGTTAAGACATCTTATGAATGCGTCGCTCACACTCAGAACAGTGCCATCTTCACATGAAGCATCATCTTCAGTCTCTTCCATCATAATTTCCGTAAGGTCAACCGGTTCTTTAAATGACATAGTTACTCCTTCTTTCGTTTTAACACAAAAAATTATTCCTCTACACAGTTTATAACGACCGGAAAACCGTCTTTTCGCAAAAAAATAAAAAAAGCAGAAAAATTTCTGCTTTATCTTATCTCAATGAGTAAAACCGTTATGATTCTGATGTCTCCAAACATCTTCTGATAACCCTGTCAGGTCTCAGTATTATACACAAAAAGAGATCCTTTGGCAAAATGACATCTCTTTCATCCTTTTCTGCCATCAGCTCTGCATCCTCCACAACCGTTTTGATATATACTTCATTATATTTCACGGGATCATCACCAAGATCGGCCAGTTGTGGTTTTTTTACATACTCAAGAAAAATTTCTCTTACAAAAAGTATATCTGTTTTATCCGTATGTAAAAAAGCTCTTACACAAGTTTCAAGAACCTCATCATCACATTTTCCGCTTACAATCCAATCAATAACAGCAACCAAAAATCCTGCTGCAGAGATCCTTCCCTCTGCTCCCTCAATATTACGTGCATCATTAATCAGTCTTTTTACAGACAAGCTCTTTCTTATTTCAATCATTATAAATCTCTTTCCGCAGAAAACAAAACCCTTCCGTAAAACACGAAAGGATTGAATTTTTACTTATATTTCTTTTTCCTTTTTTTCAAAGGCTGCCGCGCCATTACGACGGAGGATCTCTTTTATCGTCTCATCTTCAAACTTATCCTGCATCAGCTGAAGGGCAGACACTTTTTCAAAACATATCCTGCATTCAAGAATGTGGTCATTAACCCGTGAAACCAGTTTCATGGTATCGGGTGTTATTTTTTGAAAAGATATAAACTCTAATATTTCATCAATTGTAAGATGCTCGTTATTCATCGTCACTCTTACTCCAATCTATCATTTTGTTCATCTTGTTCCACCAGTCGCTGAGACTTTTAAGGCCGCCTTTTTTCATATAAAGCTCTTCAAGACTTATATCGGCATAAATTCTTTTTTCGTCATAAGCTTCCTTCAGTGCGTCAGAGATTCTATTCTTTTGTTCTTCCGTAAACTCCAGCCATCTGATTTTTTTCGACACATCGAGAATAAAATCATATGCTTCATATAACGAAAATTTTGAAAGCTCATTATCTATATATCTGTTAGCTTCAATCTTTGTGAAGTTATAAGCCAGCATAAAAACATATACAGCAAGCCAGGCTATAATTTTATAGGGCTTCACATCCAGCTCCATAATCTGATTTTTCGCTATGTCAAGCAAATATGTTTCCGTTCTTTCCTTATCATATGTATCCTTACGGCCTCCGAGACCCGCACCTTCTGAGCAAATATCCTCAAAGCTTAAAAAGGAACGGTCCTTTCCTCCGCTTATTTTCGTCGAATAATCCATATAAATACGGAATGCCACTCTTTGTGTCCATCCGGCAAAGCGCTTGACATCGTTACCGTCCTTTGCATATCTGTATTCGTTGCTGAAAAAATTTGTAACCACTCTTTGCATAAGACGGATTATGGTATTATTCAGAATATCTTCTGCTTCATCCCGACCCTTTAAATAGATATCCGAAGCGCACCAGCTGTTTATTTGCGGCTTAAGATACTGTATTGCTATCTCGCAAAGCATATCATATTTTGAAGGCTTACATTCGAGAATTTCGTATTTCATTTTATCAAACTGTTCCTGTGTAATAAGCAAGGTGTCACCCCATAACATTTTTTTACATTATTTTATCTTAATTACACATCTTTGTCAACAGCCGTCTTTTTATTTTTTCATCAGAAGCTTATCCTATTCATATTTCACACCGTCTTTCTTACCACTACGGAAATAATGCGCACTTTTCCGTGTTTTTGACTTTCGTAAGGATAAACATCGATAATTGATTTTTTTCGCACGGTTAATTTGTTTTTTCAAAATTTTTTATAAAAAAGCAGGACCGCATTTCTGCGATCCCGGATAATTTATTCTCAGATGTTAGCAAGAGCCTTGATTTCATCAGCCTTGTCGATCTTTTCCCACTGAACATCAAGGTCCTCTCTACCCACATGACCGTAAGCGGCAAGCTGACGGTAAATGGGTGCACGAAGCTTGAGGGTGTCGATAATAGCAGCCGGACGAAGGTCAAACACCTTGTCAACAATAGCGCCGATTTCTTCGTCGCTGATTTTACCTGTGCCGAAGGTATCAACCATTACGGAAACGGGCTTTGCAACACCGATAGCATAAGCAAGCTGAACCTCGCATTTTGAAGCAAGACCTGCGGCAACAATGTTCTTTGCAACATATCTTGCAGCATAAGCGGCACTTCTGTCAACCTTTGTGGGGTCCTTTCCTGAGAAAGCACCTCCGCCGTGACGGGAATAGCCGCCGTAGGTATCAACGATAATCTTTCTGCCTGTAAGACCGCTGTCGCCCTGAGGACCGCCGGTTACAAAACGGCCGGTGGGGTTAACAAAAATCTTTGTATCCTCACGCATAAGAGATGCGGGGATGATGGGAAGAATAACAAGCTTTGTAATATCCTCTCTGATCTTTTCAAGCTCAACGTCTGCACTGTGATGAGAGGAAACAACTACTGCAGTAACTGCAACAGGCTTTCCGTCCTCATATTCAACGGTAACCTGACTCTTTCCGTCAGCACGGAGATAATCGAGTGTGCCGTTTTCTCTTACTTCAGTAAGCTTTTTTGCAAGCTTATGAGCGAGAGAGATGGGAAGAGGCATAAGCTCCTCGGTTTCGTCGCAGGCAAATCCGAACATCATACCCTGGTCACCTGCACCGTGAAGGTTATATTCGTCATCTTCACCGCTCTTTCTTTCAAGAGATTTGTCAACACCGAGAGCGATGTCAGGAGACTGCTCATCGAGAGCAACGAGAACCGCACAGCTGTTGCCGTCAAAGCCCTTATCACCGCTATCATAGCCGATGTCACAGATTACCTTTCTTGCAATCTTTGCAACGTCGGGCTTATAGGTAGAGCTGATTTCACCCATAATAAGCACCTGACCGGTGGTAACTGTGGTTTCGCAGGCAACTCTTGCCATAGGATCGTGAGCATAGATATCGTCAAGAACTGCGTCAGAAATCTGGTCGCAGATTTTGTCGGGATGTCCCTGAGTTACGGATTCGGATGTAAAAAGATGTTTTGCCATTATAAATTCCTTCTTTCTTTAAAATTCTCTATAAATTATCATAATTTCCTTGGATATGTTTTATCGGAAATATTTTCGTCAGTCTCAAGGCGAAAGGCGAAGACAATATGCGGATATTGCCAAGGCTTTTAACACAGAGACTGCGGAAATAAGCCGAAAAAAGCGGTCGGCATTAACCGACCGCAGATTAAACCTTATCTTCCGGTCATACCGCAGGATTTAGCACCTTGCCTTACGGCAGGTTGCCGAGCTTCAACGGGCCTGTTCCCTCAGCTGCTCTTAATAAGGAAATATTTAATTTACTGCGTTATTATATCAGCAGAGGTCTTCATTGTCAATAGTTTCAGTATTATTTAACATATTTTTTAAGTCTCTCGATAACCACACGGATGAGAGGATAGCTAAGCACAGACAGCATAAGGCCTTTTATACCGTTGACCGCCGTAGCACCCCAGACAGCTGCCCATATTCCCGCCTCGTCAAGAGTAATACCTAAAAAGTGCTTGAAGAACAAGGGTGCGATAAGATAGTTGGCAAAGAAGCCGACAACAAGAATTGTCGCAACACCTGCAAGGCAGGCAAAAACTATACCTTTATTCTCACTTTTCTTTTTAAACTTACGGTAAACGATGCTGAAGGGAACCACATAAGCGCAGCCGACAAGAAAATTCATTAAATTGCCGTAGCCCATCTGCGTGCCCACACCCTTTACGACAAGCTCAACGAGGTTTTTTATCAGCTCAACCACAACAGCCGAAACAGGGCCGAATACCACACCTGAAACCAATGCAGGCACATCGCTGAAATCAAGTTTCAGATGGCCGAGAGACGGTATCACGGGAAACTCAAAGAGAAACAGCACAAAGCTTACCGCAGAAAGCATACCGATAATGCAGAGCATATAAACGGAATTAATTGATTTTTTGTTTTCTTTCATAAATATCACCCTTGTTAATAACTTAAATCTCTTCAAGAAAAAACGCCCACGGTAAAATACCATAGGCGAAAAACACAAAAGCTATGTTTTCTTCTTTCGTCCGGACTTTAACCGTCGGCTTCGGAATCGCACCGAATCTGCGCAAAGTATTCTTTGGCTCGTGGGCTGTAACCACCGGTGAGGAATTGCACCTCGCCCTGAAGATATTCTGTAGTTATATAGTAGCACTATGAATGTGGTTTGTCAAGAATTTCTTACACTCTCGTCTCAATCACCGTAACGGCACCTAAAATTTCAACCTCGCCAAGTCCTGCAGGAATAAAGACGCTTTCACCCTTATAGAGAGTTACGCAGCTGTCGCCGTGCATAATAACACCGTTACCCTCAAGGGCAACAAGAGAAACAAAGGAGCTTTCGTCAGCAGTAAGCACTGCCTTTTCTTCAACATCAAGTCTTTTTACGGTAAACAGGTCGCATGAGCAAAGAAGCGTTTCACTGTAGCCGTCCTTCTTCTCGGTTTCTCCCTGAGGCTTGCCGTCAGCGGGAATAGCCTTGGTGCTTGTGACGTCGATAGCTTTTTCGATATGAAGCTCACGGGGCTTACCGTTCTGAAGTCTGCCGTAATCATAAACACGGTAGGTGGTGTTTGAATTCTGCTGTACCTCAGCCAGAAGAATACCCTTACAGATAGCGTGGAGAGTACCTGCCTCGATAAAGAAAATATCACCCTTTTTCACCTTTACTCTGTTTACATATTCCAAAAGGGTGTTTTCTTCAATGCTCTTTCTGAATTCTTCGCTTGTGACATCCTTTTTGAAGCCGAAAATAATTTCTGCATCATCGTCACAGTCAACTATGTACCAGGCTTCGGTCTTGCCGAATTCGCCCTCTACACGCTGTGCATATTCATTGTCGGGATGAACCTGAACAGAAAGATTATCCTTTGCATCAATGAGCTTAATAAGAATCGGGAAGTCGGAAAATCTTTCACAATTTTTGCCAAGCCAGCCTTTCCCCTCGTTCTTAAGAACGTCAGAAAGAGTTCTGCCCTTGAAATCACCGCTTTCGATAATGCTCTCCCCTGCTTCATGGCAGGAAAGCACCCAGGCCTCAGCCTGTCTGTCGGCAAAGGAAACTATATCATATTCTCTCGAAAGCCTTGTTCCGCCCCAGATATAATCCTTAACGGCGGGGGTAAGCTTTAAAATTTTCATATTATCACACTCCTGATTCATATTATATACTGTCATAAGAAAAATTGCAAGGAGGTTTTTTATGAACGCCCAGACAACCTTTATGTGCATCTGCCTTATTATTTCAGCAATAATTATGGTGGGACTTTTTATAAAATCCCACCACTTTTTCCGCTGTCTTTTTCTTTCCTCACTTTCGGGTATAGGCTCCCTCTTTGCCGTAAATGTTCTAAGTCAGATGACAGGCATAATGCTCGGAATAAATGCCATAACATTATCCGTCAGCGCTCTCGGAGGAATTCCGTCGGTTATAGCTATGCTTGCCGCACGGTATCTTTTATTAAGATAAGAGGGTCTTTTCTATACCGCTTGCTATAGCCTGTCCGAAAAGCTGATGGGTAGAGGACTGTATAAGCTTATAGCATTCGCTATCATTGGTTACATAGCCCGTTTCTATAAGCACCGAGGGACAGTCCTCAAGTCTTGCGACAGCAAAGGGATAATACATTGCTCCGTCGGAAAGGTCATCATAAAGCTCCTGCTGTCCGTAATAAAGATTATTTTTAAAAACCTTTATCATTTCACCGTAAATATTATTTGCAAGAGGCTGTGAAAAACTCTTGTAGTAATAAACGGCTGTTCCTATCGCATTTTTATTCTCCGAGCCGTTTGAATGAATACTTACAAATAAATCAGGCTCCACATTCTGGGCTATATACTTTCTTTCGTTGAGAGACAGACTTTCGTTACCCTGCCTTGTAAGATATACGGTAGCTCCCCTCGCTCTGAGTGCGTCTCTTACTGCATAGGCAACAGCAAGGTTGATGTCACTTTCACGCACCTGCTTTCCGATGCCGAGTGCTCCCGGATCATCTCCGCCATGACCTGGGTCGAGCAAAATGACCGAGCCCTGAAGAGTTTGAGGATTATTGTGTATTTTTATAACCATATATCCGTTTGCATCGTATTCAACTGAGGTACCGTAATACTTACCCGCCGATAAGGGCATATAAAGAGTTACCTTGTTTTCGTTCTGCGAAATGTTCCATGTTGCCGAGGAAACCACATTGCTTCCCTTTGTATCTACATTTCCCGATACGGAAGCCGTATGGAAAAAGTCAATCTGAATGTAATCGGCATCAAAGGAGCTGATGTTATATTTTGTTCCGTGGGCAGAATAGTAATTCTGGAGCGTATGTGTAATTGCATAGGGTACACGCCAATCGGTTTTCATACGGATGGTGAGCGTTCCGTTATCTGCTGAAGAGGACACAACAGAAAGACTGTTATTAGGCATAGTCTGCGAAAGGAGCTGAACGTTCTCACATTTCACCTTTCTTCCCGAGGCCAGCTCATAAAAATAAACCGTTTCGTTTTCATCGCTGTTAAAGGCACTGCTTTTAGCCGTAACATAATCCATAGTACCTTGAACAAGAGTTGAGTAAGACGGCACATAGGTGTCATCGTTATAAACTAGAGGTCTTGTATCAGCATAGGGTTCAGTTACAACACACATCACATTACCGCTCACTGTTTCATAAATCGGATTATAAGGTGAGGTTGTCGGCGGAATATACGGCTTTGTGGTATAGGGTACGGAGTATTCGTATTTGTCACCGATAAGCTCCTCCACATAATTTCCGAGCTGAACGGCAGTAGTGCTTTCCTTTTCTTCCATAGGCTGAGTCGTGACCGTTGTCATTTCCTCACCGCAGTAAATCATAGCACCCTTTTCCTGTACCGTTGTTTCACCCAAAGAGCCGATAACGGAAATCATTCCGAGAGATTCCACCTGCTCACGGGTTTTCGGCATTTTGATTTTTGCCGTAAAAGCTGAATATCCCGTTGCAGTCTTATCCTCACAAAGAGCCTTATATTCCTTTGTTCCGAGCTTCACCGAAATATCTGCACCGCTGTAAGCAATAACCGTAACGGTGATTTTTTCTCCCGGCTGAACCGTCAGACTTTCACCGGGCATAACAGCACGGATAATTTCACCGTCAAAATTCATTTTCACCTTGTATTTTACCGTCTGTCCGCATTGGCTGAAGGTAAAGATGTTTTCTCCGTGAGAAAGATTAAAGGTGATTTTTTTACTGCCCTTTTCACCTAAGTCGATTTCCTTACCGTTCAGGTAGCAGGGGTAAAGATTTGAACCGCATATTTCTATATCTGTGCTGAAAAGATTTGTTTCCACAGGTGAACCGTTGTAGCCGGTCACCCCGAGAGCACGAAAGGCAATGTCAGGAACAATACCGCCGGTAAGATATTTTTTAACGGCAGTAAAGGATTTCTCTTTATCCTTGTTTATTCCTTTAAGCGACGAAAAGCTGATATTAACAAGACTTTTACTGTTTTTCAGCTCATAGGTTGCCGCCAAAGGAAACATAGCTGACTTTTTCTCAACATTTACATCAACCGTACAGTAAAAGCTGCTGTCAGAAAGCTGAAGAGTTTTATCCCACAAGGAAAGAAGGGAAAAATCCGTATCCTCATCAATGAGAGTACATACACCGTCAACTATCTTTTTATTAAGCTTTGATATATCGCCGTCAACGGGAAGATAAACCAGAATTTTTATATCCTTACCGTATTTTCTTATATCTCTCACAGCTTTTGAAAGAAGAAAGTTAAATCTTTCGGGGCTCATTTTTTTATCGTTTCTCAGGATAATACCGTCACAGATAAGTGCAATTTCAGAAAAAGCATCCTCCGCACAGGCTGTATGCATTTCGAGATAAACCTTTTTTCCCTTCTCTTTAAGAAGAGAAGCGATATTTTTTATCCTTGAAAGGCTTTCCTCAAAGTCCTGCTCACTCTTTGCCGCAGAAAAATATTCACTGCGGATAAATACAGTGTCAAAAAAGGATTCGCCCAAGGATTCAATGGCTTTATTCAGATTTTCGCTTTCCTTTTCAAAATCCGTATCCGTTTTTTCTATAAGCCAGATTCCCTTTTCTCTTTCAGGAGCCTTCTCATATCCCTGACTTATAAGATATTCATCAACACCGTCCTCAATGCCCGAGCCGATGAAAACATCCTCAACGAAATTTTTATTTGAAAGATGCACCATAATTGCGCAGACAATAACCGAAAGACTGACGCAGATGGTTGAAATAATCAGTTTAGCATTTTTCATTTCTTACCGTCCGTAAACAATTTTATTTTTCTGATTGTAGCATATTAAATTTAATTATACCATAGTTTTAAGATTATTTAACTCTTCGGCAAAACTTTTTTCACTGAAATTTATATATGTTCCACTGTAAAGAGCATACCCGTAACAGTTTTTTTCCTTTAAAAGTCTTACCTGACGGGATATTATATCGTCCGAATTTATCCATTCATCCTTTCCCGAAAGAGCATAGGTATCCTCACTGCCCGCCTTGTAAAGAGCGAGACCTACAATGAGCTTAACATTGTTTCCCCGACAAAGGGCTACCCAGTCCTCAAGGCACCGGGTAAAGGGAAGCTTTACATTTTCAAAGCCGAAATAAATTTGCGGAATAATCATATCGCAATAGCCTTCCTCGCGGCACCAGAGATAAACATCGGCATAATTTTCGTTGTAGCATTTTGCGATATCTCCGCCCGGGCTTACAGAAAAGATTTTATCCTCACCGAAGCTTTTAACGGCTGAATAAAGAGACGCAAGAAGGGTGCTTACATTCTCTCTTCTCCAGGCATCAAGACTAAGCTTTCCGCCAAGAGAGGTATAAATCTGATACTGACGTTCATCAAAGCTTCCGCAATCATCGAAATAAAAATAATCGTCAATATGTATACCCTTTATGTCATAATTTTCCATAAGCTCTCTTGCCCCGTCGACAATAAGCTTTCTCACCTTTTCCGAGGAGGGATTGAAATAAATCCCCTTTTCTGTTACGGCAACATCCTCGCTTATGCCTTCTTTATACATAATACGGGCAGGATTATTTTCCGAAAGAGAGGTTACATCCCCCGAATTACTTACTCTGTAAGGATTTATCCAGGCGTGGATATTAAGATTTTTAAGCCCCGCTCTTTCGATTATAACACCTAAAATATCGAAGGGCAGCTCACCGCCCTGAACGGATGCTGCATGAGCACTTGTCGGAAAAAGCTCCGAAGGATAAAAAGCGTCGGCAAAGGGCCTTACATGAATAAACACATCAGTTATTCCGACAGCCTTCATATTATCGAATATTCCGTCAATATAAGCTGAGTAGGATTCCTTTGTATTTCTTCCGCTGACGGGAGAAAGCTCAATATAGCTCAGCCAGGACGCAGAAAAAAAGCCGTCTTCTTTTTCGGCCTGAGCCGACTGCAGAGTTGTTTTTTCTTCGGGAGAAGATATATAATTTTCTGCCTGCAGTCTTTCGGTAGTTTCCGCTTCACTTACGGAAGCTTCCGTCTGCAGCGCTGTTTCATTGACATAGGGACTGAGGTTATCCGTCTTACCGCATCCGCATAAAATAAGAAGCATAAAAGCCGTAATCAGTATTATTCTTTTCATAAAATCCACTTCCTCTTGACATACGACTAAAAACAAATTAAAATATAAAGGTATTCCCTTTCAAAGGAGGAGCTACCATGGCTATAAAAACAAGAGACAAAATTTCAACTAAAGACGAGGGCAACACAAATAACGTCACCTGCCCTGCCTGCAATGAGCTCGTCTCAATGAGACTTTTCACTACTAAGGATACCACACTTGTTGCAAAAATCAAGGGTGAAGATAAAAACATTTATATTTCCGTATGCCCCAACTGCGCCTCTGTTTTTTCCGTTAACACAAATTATCTTAAAGAAAGAGAAAGAGGCACTACTGTTTTTCTTACAGAAAGCGACCTCACCCTTATGAGAAACAACAATGGATAAGCTTTATACTGCAGCGACCGTTTACTTTGCCGCAGTTTCACTTGCCACCCTTATAATAACCTGTCTTGACAAGTTATTCGCAAAAAATCACATGAGAAGAATTCCCGAGGCGACACTTCTTTCTCTCGCTCTTTTCGGAGGGGCTTTGAGTGAATATATCACGATGAGGGTCATAAGGCATAAAACCCTACATAAAAAATTTATGGTTGGTCTTCCCGTTATAATTATTATTCAGGCGGCAGTTATCGGTGCATCGGTTTATTTTATTTTCTTCAGATGAAAAAGGCTGTTCACAAAAAGTGGACAGCCTTCTTTTTATACGCAGGGTATCATAAGCATTGTTTCTTTTTCCGTTTTTTCGCCCTTTATTCCGTTTTCCTCTTTTATAAGAGCCTCGGTTGTGTTATAGTGCTTTGCAATGCTCCAGAGCTTTTCGCCTTTATCGGCGTAGTATATACACAAAGCAGGATACTTTTGCTCTTTTTCTTTTTCCGAGGACTGAATTTCATATAAGAATCGGTTTTCATTACAAATGAAAGCATAGCAGTTAATAAGCACGCTTCCTTTAATCTTTATCCTTCCTTCCCCTCCTTTTGACCATGAAAGAGAGGTTACATAAGCGTCACTTTCACATTCTGCCTTATTTCCCTTTTCCTTAAAGGGTATACTTATCTTTACGGAAAAATTCTTTTCTCCGTAGCGATAACTGTTTTTACTGTCAGTGTATATTCCGTGAAGGAGAAAATCACATTCACCCTCTGCCGAAGCTTCTCTGAAGCTGAATCGGCAGTCTCCGCCGCTGCACCACATATCACAGATGGCACCTATATCCGAATCGGAAAATTCCACCGTCTCTTCAAAGGTCAGCTCCTTTTCTTCGTTATAAACACAGGAATAAAGCTCTGTATTTCTGTAATCCCCTGCCACATCATATTTTGTCGAGTAGCAGTCGCTTATAAGCTCAAGCTCTTTTTCCTGTCTGCATCTCACGATTGCACTTACTCTTGCGGCAAATTCCAAAAGACGGCACCTTCCCGTAGAGTCATTTTTGGCCGAAGCTGTAAACTGCGAGGGATAAAGAGAAAGATGAATATCACTTTTATCGGTAATGCCCGGGATAGAAAGAATCTGACTTATAGGCATGGAATGATTAACCTTCACAACAGAGTATTTTTCGCTGTCCGCATAAAGAATTTCACAGCAAAGCTCACCCTTTATCAAAAGCTTATCCGCCACAGCCTTTTTTGATTCAAGCTTAACTCTGCAGTCACTTCTTATAATTTTACCGATATCCTCTTTTTCTTTATCGAGAGCTACCGTTTCACTCAGATCAAAGGTCTTTTCGCTCTGACAGATAAGATCGGAAATTTTTTTCTTTTTCTTTTTACATTGCATATCATCTGACTCTATATGGCATGGAAGCTCCTTTTTGTTTTCACGGTAAACACAGACCGACACACCGATATTTCCGCTGACGCTTATTCTGCGCTGACTTAAAGCACGGCAATTGATATAGTCGGTCCTTGTATTTACTTTTATCATTGGATTTTCCGGCATATCCTTTATCCTCGCAGTGCAGGAAAGAGAATCCGTATGCTCAAAGCAGTCGATTTTTTCGTTTTCCCCCACATAGATGAGTCTTGTTACCACCGTGCCCGACAGGCTTACGGCCTCTCCGGAAACAGAAACATTGGAAACACCCGCTTTTACGGTGCATTTAAGTATCCGTTTTATATCCGAGCAATAATCGGGCAGATTGATTTCGAGGCTTACGGGCTGTTCGCATTTGCTTTTGGCGAAAAGCTCAGAGTATGAAAAGGCTTCTTTTTTTATTTCCATAGACATAACTTACATCTCCTGACATTTGTTTCTGTAAGAAATATATTCGGGAGATGAAAATTTTATGATAATAATTCTTTATTGACAAGATATATGGTGAATGGTATTATTGAACTGTAAGGAGGTGAAAATATGATTAAAAAGAATAATGGCGAAATAACAATTTCAAAGAAGCTTACTTTTTTGCTAACAGGAGCTATGTCCGTTTTTCTTTTCATTTCAGGAGCTGTTCTCATTTTACCTAACCTGTCCTACGAAGAAGCTAAGGAGCCTGTCAATGTTTTCGGAGATATTTTTGTGCTTATGTGGTTAAGTGTAATGGGTTATTTTATCCTGTTTTCCTTCAACGAATTTTTCAAAAAGACCACAATAAGCAAAGAAGGTGTCATCTGCAGAAGCTTTTTCGGCACCAAAAAATATATGTGGCCTGAAATCAAAGATTTCGGTATAAGCTACAGCGGACAGACCAGAGGTGAGGGAAACACCTATTACCTGTATTTCTCGGCTGATATTTTGAATCAGAACAGAAAAGGAAAGAAAAAAATGAACAGGTCTGTCATTAAGGTTATTTTTACCTCTGATGATTCCGATGCTTTCATTAACGAAGTAATTCCTTTCTGCCGTGAAAGCACAAATGTAGTCCCCTTTTTGCCATCCGGTAAATTTTTACTGTAAAGAAAGGAGCTGCAAATATGAAAAAATCACTTCGTAATTTATCAGTAATGACCTGTTTGAGTTGTATCTTCTGCCTCATTGTATTTGCCGCACCGGGTGTAGTGGGTTATGATGATTCATTGGGCTTTGCGATTATTTATTTAAGCATTATATTACCGTTTGTATCTTCTTTACTGTGGACAGTTTTTTCACTGAAAAACAAAAACATTCCCGGTAAACTTAAAGTAACTGCCGTTACTTCTCTGATAATACATACGGTATTATTACTGAATACATTTTTTGATTTCTTACCCTTTGGCAATGTGGTAATATGGGTACAGATGATTATTGCGACAGTAACCGGCGCACTGTTTATTTCTTTCTCAAACGAATAAGTATCAATCTGAATAAAAAACAAGCAGTTAACTTGAAAAAACTGCTTGTTTTATCTTTTATTCTGCCGACACTGTTTCTTTCTGACCTATCCACATATTTTCAAATTTCTGACCTGAAATGCTTTCGAGTGCTACCCTTTCTTCGGGAGTAACCTCTACGAAGCCGTTTTCCTTCTTTTCCTTGATTTTCGCTTTGATGAAATCGAGCTTATCCTTAGTGAGGTTATATCTCATAATGGAAAGGAAGGAAAGGAAGAGGAACAGCATCGGAATCAGGGTAAAGCAGATAGCTACACCGTTTACGGCTCTTTCGGTCTGCATAGCCGCATCGAGCTGTGTATCATAGCCGAACCAGCGGAGAATGTTACCTACACCGAAGCCTGCAAAGCCACTTACGAACTTTTTCGTAAAGGTGGAGAAGGTGGAAATAACGCCCTCTCGTCTCTGTCCTGTGATAAGCTCGTCAACGTCGGTAACATCGGGAAAAATGTTATTCTGCACACTCGCCATGCCTGCAAGTCCGAGACCGTACATAAACTCAACAACAAACATTATCATCATATTACCGCTGTTTCTGCCGAGCCAGGCAAGTCCGAGAGCAGACACGGCAACGGGCATAAATACCTTTGCGGGAAGCTGCTTGTTTTTCTTGATGGAAAGCATATAAGCGGGGAAAAATCCGAGTGCCTCACCTATACCCTGAAGCATAATAATCATATTATAGTCCTTTTCCTGATGGTAAACCGTTTCAAGGAAATAGTACATACATTGGGAAACAAAGGATGAGCCTAAAAGCATTATAAAGCCGAAAAGGAAATACTGACGGAAGACTCTGTTTCGGATAACATCCCTGTACTGACCGAAAAATTCGTGTAGGTCAAGCTTTTCATTGACCTGTTCGGCTGAGCTTTCCTCTTTTGTACCTTTATAGGTAAAGATAAGCGGCAGACTTGTCCAGAGACAAAGAATGACGGACATAAGAGTAAATCTGCCTCTGTGCTCAGGGCCGAAGGACGGTGTCACAAAAAGACCGTTCACGCCGCCTAAAACAAATGCGGCAACAAAGAAAGACGAATAGGAAGCAACAGCATCCATAATAGTTTTGACTCCGTTGAACTGCGTTCTCAGATGGTAGGTCGGTGCAATACCGGGAAGCATAGCTGTATGGGGTACCATAATCATTGTGCTTACGGTTTTATAAAACATATAGGCGAATATGTAGTAAAGCATAACCTTGTTACTCTGTGCACCCTGAGAAGCAGAAAGCCCAAAGGAGTTCCACATAAGAAGGAAGGCTATCATAGCAGGAAGAACACCGAATTTGAGATAGGGACGGTGTCTGCCGTCCTTGTGCCTTGTTCTGTCAGTGATGATACCCATAATCGGGTCAGTTATGGCATCGCATATACACGAGCACATAAGCACTGTTGCATACTGGTCAGCCTGAAGTCCCTCAACCTTTGTAAGAAAGGGCAGAAGGAAGTTACCCATAACGTATGGGCCGCCGCCCGAAAAGAAAATTGCTGAGTTATAGGCTACCATAGGCTTCAGCTGTGTCCCCGGCTCAACACCGATAAGCTTTTTTACCTTTCCGATAAAAGTGTTCTGCTGAGTAAGGGGTGTTTTTTCGTTTTCCATTTTATCAACTCTCCTTTTCTATTAGATAACCGCATATAAAGTCCGATTTGTGCGGTAAAAGCTCTGTCCTCGACGGATAGATATAAGGATAATCACGGTTATTATAACGGTTATAGACCTTTATTTTATAACCAACCTTCTGTACAGCCACCGTATGAAGTCCCCTGAAGGGCTTATGAGGACACCAGAAGGAAAGCACAGCCACCCTTACACTATCAAGGCTGTCAAAAAAATCATCATATCTTAAGGTCATACGGTAAGGAATTTTCCTTTTTTTGTAAAAAGAGCCTAAAAGATACGGATTAGAGCCTAAAAGTCCCGAAAGAGACTGACAACGGGGATACATTTCACGGCAGATTTCTTTAAGAGAAGACTTTTCTCCTCTTAAAACCATACTGTTGTGAAGTGCTATCATCTCGCATCCGTTATAAGACATATTGAAAAAACCGTACTTCATTTTTGCCACTTCGCCGCAGCCCTGACCGTTGATTATTTCGTCGTCAGCCAAAGCAACAAGACAGTTATGCTCATAGTTTTGTTTCTCAAGCATTTTTCCGCCGCCCTTCCTTTTGATACATTCTAACATACATATTGATTTTTTACAACAATTTACGGATACAAAAAACACCGGGCAAAAATGCCCGGCGTTTCATCGTACGTTTATCAGAAACCGCAATAGCTTACAAAATACTGTGCTGCATCAATTCTTTTAATGGGACTTGCAATTGATGCAAACTCCTTTACAAAAATCTTAAAGAAAACAGTAATGCCGCTGACAAAGCTTCTTAAATCAAAGCCGTCTGCCTGAGAAAATCTGAAGATAGACTGTGCAAGCTCAAAAGCAGAAATTTTCTTATCGGGAGAGAAGTTTCCGTTCTCATCTGCAGTAAGAATACCTTTTGATACTGCCCATACAGCAGCCGCTGATGCGGTATCAGCTAAAGAGCCTTCAGCCTCGGGGTTGCCCGCAATATTATAAAGTGTGTCTGCAAGCTGACCCTTCGTAAGAGCGGATTCGGGAGAAAATTCAGTGGCATTAACACCGCTCATAATTCCCTGTGAATAAAGCTTCTGTACAAGGTTATATTCAGAAGTACCTGCTTCAAGGTCGGTATAGGGGAAATCTGCATCGGGAATAGCTTCGAGAATGAGGTCGGCAATGTGTCTGTGCCCTGCATCGCTGGGATGCTGGCTTTCGCAAAGAGTGCCAATAGGATCAATAAAGATATATCCGTACTTATCTACACCCTGGCGCATCGGTGTATTGGCAAGGTCAACGATAGTCTGACCGATATTGATACCGCCTACTTCACCTGAAGGAAGCTTGATAACACCCTCGACATCATTCATTGTTTCATCCTGTAAGCCGGTATCAAACATACCGATAACTACAAGAGTTACATCAGGATTGAGAGCATAGATATCTTCAATCATAATGTTCCAGTTTTCCATATATCTTCTGAAGCCCTCATCAAGAGCCTTGGGAAGAATTTTAACAAGCTCGGGAACTAAACCTGCAATATCAGCAAGACCTACGATTGTTTCAATTGTATCAACACCGAAATTAACGGTGTTTTCAAGATAAGGAAGGGCCTTTTCAACAAAGTTCTCTGATCCTTCAACCTTTTCAAGCTCTTCCATAAGATGCCATCCGACATATGAACCCCAGTCGTTACCGCCGACATTAAGAGTTATAATACCTGCTTCGGAAACTGCTTTACGTATTTCGGGAATTTTTTCGTCGATGAATTCCTTTTCCACAGAATAGAACATGAATCTGTCGCCTTCATAATCGTCCTCGAACATATAACGCATTTCGAGTGTTCTGAAGCCGATGCAAGCCATAGGATGATAAGAATCGGTAAGACCGAGATCATCAGCAAGGAGAGCACCGTAGGATTCCTCCACACGCTTGAAGCAGGTATCTCTGTCCTCGATATCGCTCCAGCCGCTTGCAACACTGTCACCTAAAAGAACATAGGAACCGTAATCAAGGTGTTCTTTACCGTTGACATTGATAGCTCCGACAGAAAAAGCACTGCAAAGGAAAAGAAGTGTAAGAACAACTGCAAGAGATTTTTTAACTGTCTGTTTCATAAAAATTACCTCCGTTAATATACATATCAATACAGTTATAAAATAACACAGTTTGTCTGTTTTTTAAAGAGGTAATTATTAATTTTTTGTTAACAAGCAAACTTTTATTTTAAGTTATCTTTGTTTATGTTAAAATATTTAAAAGCTTTCGAGGAGGATTAAAAATGAATAATATAGTTCAGGTTGTGGCGGCTCTTATATGGAAAGAACACAGATTTATGATATGTCAGCGCCCTGCAAATAAAACAAGAGCCTTCCAATGGGAATTTGTCGGAGGAAAAGCGGAGAAAGGCGAAACAAGGCAGCAGGCTCTTATCCGTGAATGTATGGAAGAGCTTGATATAACGGTCAGCGTTGGTGACATTTTTATGGAGGTGGACCATCAGTATCCGGATATAAATGTGCATCTCACTCTTTTCCACGCAGAAATTGCCGAGGGCGAGCCTAAAATGCTCGAGCATAATGACATCCGCTGGATTACACCCGATGAAATCGGACAATTTAACTTCTGCCCTGCCGACAAGGATATTCTCGAAAAAATCATAAGGGAGTATAAATAATGACACCCGAAAAAATGGCTGATTTTTTTGCCGAAAGAGCCGACACATATGACGAGCATATGCTAACTGAGGTGGAAGGCTGCAAGGAAGGCTACAAAAAAATGGCAACCCTTATTCCTAAAAGCACAAAGACTCTTCTTGACCTCGGCTGCGGCACGGGACTTGAGCTGGATGAAATTCTTCCTCTTTTCCCCGATTTAAAGGTTACGGGAATTGACCTTTCAAAAAAAATGCTCCTGAAGCTCAAAGAAAAGCATCCCGATAAAAATCTCCGTCTTATCTGCGGAGATTATTTCACCGAAAAATTTGGAGAAGAACAATTTGACTGTGCCGTTTCCTTCCAGACAATGCACCACTTTCCCCATGAAAAGAAGCTGTCACTTTATAAAAGAATTTATTACTCACTCAAAGAAAAAGGAATTTATATCGAGTGCGACTATATGGTTGAAAAACAGTCGGAAGAAGATTTCTGGTTTGCCGAAAAAGAGAGACTTCTTAAAGAAAACGGTATCACTGATGACAGATACTATCACTATGATACACCCTGCACCGTCAGCAATCAGTTTACACTTATAAAAAAAGCCGGATTCATAAAAGTCACTCAGGTATTCCGCATAGAAAACACAACTATGCTCGTCGCAGAAAAATGAGGATTTCTCTTATTTTGCATTCGAATATCTTTCTACTACAAAAAATAAGCAGTGCTCTGCCGTTGGTGCACCCTTCGGCAGTCACTGCTTTTTATTTATCTTACACGGGTGAAAAATTTCTTATTTTACCCTGTAAATATTTACTTCGTAAGGACGAAGCTTGTCAGTAGGCTCTCTGTAGTTGGAAAGAATGCACATACCATCAGCATGGCGGGGTCTTCTTATCCATTTGTCAGTGAGATTCATTTCAATATAGAATTTATTATCCTTGCTTGTTCTGTAAAGGCAGAAGGTCTTGTCGCCTGTCTTAAGAGGCTTGAAATCACCGTAAACAAGAGTTGATTTGAATTCTTTTCTTAAAGCGATAAGTGACTTGTAATAATTGAAGGGGCTCGTTCTGTCAGCAATTTCGCTTTCTGCATTACATTCAAGGTAATCACCGTTAACTCTTATCCAGGGAGTACTTGTGGTAAACCCTGCGTTTTCGCTCTTATTCCAGCACATGGGTGTTCTGGAATTGTCACGGCTGCCGGCAAGGATAGTTTTCCAGGCATCCTCTCTTGAAACACCCTTTTCAAGCATTTCAGCATATTTGTTGATTGATTCAACGTCACGAAGCTCAGACATATCGTTGAAATCACAGTTCATCATACCGAGCTCTTCGCCCTGATAAATGTAAGGTGTGCCTCTGCCGGTGAGAAGCATTGCACCGATGAGCTTTGAAAGAGGCTTTCTGAAAGCAGGATCAGGATTAACCTTAGAAACCATACGTGGGTTATCGTGATTTTCGATAACAAGTGAAGGCCAGGAAGAGCCCTTCATTTCAAGCTGGTATTTTGTAAAGAGGTTCCTTAAGTATTTGAGATTGTACTTGTAATCATCCCATCTCTGCTTACCCGGTGTTTCAAGCTGATCAAAGAGGAAGGTCTGTCGGATTTCCTCACGGGAGTCATCAACGAGATACTTTGCCATCTCAATACCGATACCGCCCGTTTCACCTACGCAGAAGGAATTTGGGAACTTCTTGAAGGCGTTTTCGTTTAGCTCGTGAAGGTATTCGTGAAGACGGGGGCCCCAGAAATAATGCTCACCGCCATAGCCGATGAATTCACCGACGAGAGGATTGCCGTCGGGAAGTCCTTCAACCTTTGAAATGAGGTTGATAACGTCCATACGGAAGCCGTCAACACCCTTGGCAAGCCACCAGCGAACCATTTCTGCAACCTCAGCACGCATATCAGGATTTTCCCAGTTAAGGTCCATCTGCTTTTTAGAGAAGATATGAAGTGCCCACTCGTCAAGCTCAGGATAATAATTCCAGGCAGAGCCTGAGAATACGGATGTCCAGTTATTGGGAGGTACACCGGGGCCCTTACCCTTGCGGAAAATATAATAATCCTTATACTTTTCGTCGCCTGCAAGAGCCTTCTGGAACCATTCGTGCTCATCGGAGGTGTGGTTAACAACAAGGTCCATAACAAGCTTCATACCGCGAGCGTGAATTTCTTCGAGCATTTTATCGAAATCTTCCATTGTACCGAATTCGGTCATTATCTTTTTATAATCGCGGATATCATAACCCATATCATCGTTGGGAGAATCATAAATGGGGCTGAGCCAGAGAACGTCAACACCGAGCTCCTTGAGATAGTCAAGCTTTGAAATAATACCCTTAAGGTCGCCGATACCGTCGCCGTCAGAGTCCATAAAAGAACGGGGATAAATCTGGTAAATAACAGATTCCTTCCACCATTTCGGATCCACCTCATCCTTTGTGATAACTCTTTCGGGAGTATTGTTAAGAAGATTACAGATATGCTCGATGGTTTCAATAGGAAGCTTATCGCCTAAAAGCTTAGGAATCATATTAAGCTTTATCATGCCTACTGCAGGATTATGTATAACCGCATCGGGAATGCCTGTATGATAGGCAACCATAGCCACAAGGTCGTTACCGACAGGCGTGGCAAGTACTTCTTTCAGTGTGCTTTCGGGAGTAATTCTCATTTATGTCATCCTTTCTTGTATAATTATCAACAGTGTCTCAGACAAAATGATGTAGTCTAAGCGTACAACAACTTACATTATATCATTAATTTTGCATCCGCCTCAATTGGTTCTTTAAACAAATGTAAGTGGTTTTTTTTGGTGACTTTTACTTTTTTTGATACTCCGATATACAAATATCCTCTTCATTTCTTACGTTTTTCTTAAGTTGTTTGCCTATTTGTTGACACGTAAAAAGCTTAATTGTAGTATCTATCCGACAAAGAAAAAAGGAGGTACTATAAAACGATGTACAACATACAGGACAGTAAATCAACGAAAGCTTCCTTTTATAAAAAGTATTTTCTTTTTTACACCGCTACATTTTCCCTTATGTGTTTCTTTCTGGTTTTGCTTTTCATCAAGGACGGTTATTCACTTTTGAGAGACGGTGATTCTTATACCCAGCATCTTAAAGCATTAATCTATTACGCAGATTATATCAGAGAGATTTTCTCGCTTATTTTTAAGGAACACCGGTTCATCATTCCTCAATGGGATTTTGAAATAGGAATGGGTTCAGACATTATATCCACTTTTTCTTACTATGTACTCGGTGACCCGTTTAATTTTCCGAGTGTTTTTGTACCCGAAAAATATATCCATATCTATTATCAGGCAATGATAATTATAAGACTTTATTCCGCAGGCGCAGCCTTCTCTTTCCTTTGCTTTTATATGGAAAATAAAAATTCTGTTGCTGTCACGGCAGGAGCACTTACATACTGCTTCAGCTCATATGCTGTTTACGCCGGTCTTAAGCATGCTTACTTTATTAATCCGATGATATTTTTGCCGTTGCTGATTATCGGTGCCGAAAAAGTGTTCCGAGGTAAAAACACACTTTTTTTCACAGCGGCTGTCGCCCTTTCGGCCCTGAGCAATTTTTATTTCTTCTATATGCTGGTCATACTTACCGTAGTTTACGTTACGATAAGACTCATAAGCCTTTATAAAAAGGATATGAAGCTGATTTTCTGTCAATTATGCAAATTAACATTATCCTCAATTAACGGTGTTCTCCTTTCGGCGGTAATTCTTTTGCCCACCATTATCACTTTTTTAAGTGACCGACGTAGCTCAGTTCAAAGAGATATCAGCCTCTTTTACCCTGTAGAAACATACATAAAGCTCATTTTAAGTTTTTTCACCTACGGACGTGCGAGCACATGGTTGGCCGTTTGTGTTTCGGCCGTATTTTTTCCCTGCCTTATTTCTCTGTTCATTAAAAGAAAAAAGAATACCGAGCTTAAAGCAATGTACTTAATCGCTCTTGTTTTTATGTCCATTCCCTTTTTCGGTACCTTTTTTAACGGCTTTTCTTATATTTGCCACCGATGGTGCTTCGGATATGTACTTCTTGTTTCTTTTATCATCTCTGAACAATGGAACGATTTTATAAGTTCATCAAAAAAAGAGCTGCTGTTTATTATCTCTCTATCCATTGCGGCGGCAGGGTTCTGCTTTTATTTCGGAGACAACTGCAGAGAGCAGCTGCTGATACCCTTTATTCTTTTGTTTGTTACTCTCAGCATTCTTTTCTTATGTAGGGAAATCAAAAATAAAAAAGCTTACATTTTTAAAAATGCTGTTTGTCTGATTTTCTGCATCACAGCAGCATTAAACTATAATTTTTTTCATATTTATCCCACTTACGGAAACTACCGTTCAGAATTTTTTACTGCAGAAAGTGCTAACAGTCTCTCTTACGCGAGCAACAATGCCATGCTTGAAGCAAGCGAAAACGACTCTGATTTTTTCAGATATTCCGGAAGAAAGCTTGCGCTGAATTCCTCTTTTATTGATTCTCTCAAATCAACTCAGTTCTATTGGAGTCTTTCAAACGGAAATATTTCTGATTTCAGAAGTGAAATGAATATAGCAGAAAATATCCTTTACAAATATGAAGGTTTTGATGACAGAACAGTTCTCAACGCTCTGGCAAGTGTAAAATATTTTTATAACGGCAGAAACAACAATACGTCATTACCTTACGGCTTTGAAAGACTGACAGACACCGTAAGCCTGAATAAATACGCTTTGCCTCTCGGCTACACCTATGACAAGTATATTTCAAGAGAAGAATATAACAAGCTTGATTCCTCGGTGAAAAAACAGGAAATAATGCTTTCTGCAGCTTTGCTTGAAAAGGATACGCTTATCATTCCTGAAACTGCAGAAGCTCCTATGACGAAAGAGCAGCCTTACAACATCATTTTTCCGGATAAAAAGGTAAAAATAAAAAACGGAGACTTCGTTGTAAAAAAGAAGAACGGACAGGTTGAATTCGTTTTTGATGCAGTTCCCGGAAGTGAAACCTATATCTGCTTCAGCGGTACAGACTGCCACGGAACGAAAAACAAAAAGAATGTTTTTTCTCTTGATTCTCTCGATGCTGAGGGCAACAAATACAGCAAGAGCTTTTTTTATTACACACCCGACACAAACTTTTATTCAGGAAGAAAAGACTTTGACATCAATTTAGGTTATACCGAAAGCGGAATCTGCAAGGTTATTCTTACGTTTCCTTATAAAGGAACTTACAAATTTGACAGCATAAGAATTTTATCCCAACCGATGACAGGATATGAAAAAGCCATTAATAAGCTTAAAGAAGATGTTCTTGAAAACATCATTCTTGACTACAATACTGTTTCAGGCACAATAAAGCTTGATGAAAATAAGCTTCTTTGCCTATCCATACCCTTTTCAAAAGGCTGGAGAGCTTTTGTTGACAGCGAAGAAACGGAAATATTAAAAACAAACGGAATGTATTCCGGTATTCTTTTAAAAGAGGGGGAGCACAGCATCAATCTTGTTTACACCACTCCCGGACTAAAATCAGGTGCACTTCTTTCTCTTTTGGGTCTTGCATTTTTTATCATTTCGGCTTATTATTACAAAAGGAAGCTTTCTCCTGACAAAAATCGGAAATTACCGTTGACGGAAAAATGATTTAAATATCAACCTTGCCGTCTTTGACGTAACATCAAACATATCCTTTCAAGGCTGATTATCTTCCGCAACAAAATAAAAGGTGGAAAAAAATGCATAATCTTACATTCAATGATATTTTTAATGCGGATTTTACTCTCTACAAAAATAATCCGATTATCAAAAACCCCGTTAACAGCTTTGTTATTGCTGACCCCTCTGTCCTCACTCCCGACGAGTCCCATGACGGAAAATGGCATCTTTTCTGCCACACCTTTTTCGGCGTTTTCAGATATGTAAGCGACGACGGTGTTAATTTTAAAAAAGCTGAAAAAATTGTTTCCCGTGCTATGAGACCGAATATCAATAAAATTGACGGCAGATACTATCTCTTTTATGAAAGAACCAGACCGGTAATTTTTAATGCCCTTTCTCTTATCGGCGTCAAATGGCAATCAGAAATCTATTGCACCGAATCGGACGATTTTACAAGCTGGTCTGAGCCTTATCCTGTTGTTAAGAATACCCGTGACTTTGAAAAATACAAGAGCGGCTATGCTATTTCAAACCCATTCCTTCTAAAAAAAGACGACGGCTACCGTCTTTACTATTCCTGCGGTCAAACCTTCATAAAGGACTGCGGCTTCTGTGAGCCTGAGCATATCAGCTTTGCCGAAAGCAAAGAAATTTCAAAAGGCTATATTTCCCGCACATCGCCAATCATCAGTCCCGATAAAAACATAGAGTACCTTAATCTCTGCTCCGGCTGTCTCAAGGTATATAAGCTTAAGGACTGCTATATCGGTCTGCAAAACGGACTTTTTGAAAAAGACGGAAAAAGCCACTCTGCCATCATGCTTTTAAAAAGTGATGACGGTACAAATTTCGAATTCGTAAAGCCCTTTCTCGTTCCTCAGATGTGCGACGAAAACAATTGGATGGCGCAATATGTTTACGCCTGCTGTCTTACCTTCTATGATGGCAAGCTCCGTCTTTATTTCAATGCAAGAAATGTTTCCGACAATTTAAGAGGCAGAGAGTCCATCGGTATTTTTGAAGCAGCTTTATAATATTTTAATATTGACAAGGATTCTCTTTTGTGATATACTCACTCTCGGTTATGAGGGAGTAGCAAGCGCCTTCGGTGTAATAAGTCAACATACTGACCGATAAGGTCTGGCTTATTTTAAATTGCGAGACTCATGTGCAAGGTAGGTATAACTGTACATGGTGTCTTTATAACAAAAACTGACGGGTACGGTTTTTACCGTGCCCGATTTTTGTTTTCTGGAGGACATTAAAATGAATTTAGGTTTTTCTTTCTTTTTCAACAGCATACTCTTGGGAACAGGTCTTGCAATGGATGCCTTTTCTGTTTCCTTGGCAAACGGACTCAACGAGCCAAAAATGAAAAAGCATAAAATTCTTTTTGTTGCCGCAATCTTTGCTCTTTTCCAGCTTGCTATGCCTCTTATCGGTTGGTTCTTTGTTTCAACTATGGCTGAGCATTTCAAGGCTTTTGAAAAATTTATACCCTTTATTGCTCTTGCTCTTTTAGGCTACATAGGTATTGATATGCTCTGCGACGGAATAAAGCATAAGGATGAGCCTGAAGAAAAGCCTGCGGTTGGTCTTTCAGGGCTTCTCGTCCAGGGTGTTGCCACATCAATTGACGCCCTCTCCGTCGGATTCACTATTTCCGATTACAATTTTACCGAGGCACTTCTTGCCTGCCTGATTATAGGTATTGTGACCTTCTTTATCTGCTTCGCCGGTATTCTTATCGGCAGAAAAGCAGGGACGGCACTTGCCGGCAAAGCAGGGATTTTAGGCGGTATTATTCTTTTATTTATCGGAATTGAAATCTTTATCTCCGGTCTGTTCTGATTTATCTTTCCAAAATTTTCTTGACTTGAAGTCCCGATTGTGATATATTTTCTGTTAGGGATATATTAACAAGAATTTAATGAGGTATTAAAAATGACTAAAATTCTTTCAATCGTTATGGCTCTTATAGCCTATGTTTCGGGTTTTTTCTCAGTGCTTTTTCCTATGACAGAGGATTACAATCTTCACAGTAATGTCCGCTACGGAAATGAACCGAGAGAGGTAATGGATATCTATGTTCCCGACAAAGCCTATAAGCGTCAGGAAAACGGATGCATTCTTTTTATTCACGGCGGCTCCTGGTCAAACGGAGACAAAAAAGAAATGGCCTCAAGATGCATCGAAATGGCAGAAAGAGGTTATATCACAGCCACAATGAATTACACCCTCTTTTCAAAGGATAATTCCGATTACTTTACTGTGGATATTATGCTCAACGAAATTGGAATGGCTCTCAAAAAGCTCAAAAGCTTTTCAAATGAAAAAAAGCTCAATATCACAAAAGCAGCAACCTGCGGATTTTCTTCAGGCGGACACATCTCTCTGCTTTATTCTTACACAAAAGTTAAGCAGTCACCCATCAAGCTTGTTTTTACGGCAAATATGGTAAGTCCGACCGACCTCAGCTACGAAGCCTGGGGTGAGCTTTCCCCCATAATCGTAAGCGGTCTTACAGGAAAAAATGTCACACTCAATATGGTAAAATCCGGAAAAGCCGATAAGCTTATCGCTTCGGTTTCACCCGTAACATACGTAAATTCGAGCTGTATTCCCTCCCTTTTCGCTTACGGAGGAAAGGATATGGTCGTTTCGGTAAAGAATTATTATTCCATAAAATCTGCCTTTGCAAAAACAACGGCAAGAGCCGATTTCTTCCTTTATCCTAACTCAATCCATACTTTGCTCAATGACCCCGATGTTCATCAGAAATACTTTTCAAAATTCCTTGAATATTGCAAAACCTATTTCGGATACTAAAAACTCAACCTCCCTTTACAATCCAATGTATCGGGAGGTTTTATTATATAATTTTATTCATCAATGCCGTAAAATTCAATGAGTCTGTCAGCTGTTTCGTCGCTGATTTTGAGTATGCTTCCGTGGCGTTTTCTTCTTTTGCCCATATTATAGCTGCCCTCTTCGGCAATTCTGAAATCAGCCGCCGAAAGTTCTTTACAGATAAAAGGAAGGTATCCTCCCTTTGTGTGGTACTGATCGGCAATAAGGCACCATCTTCCGTCGGGAAGAGTATACGCTTCAGGGCCTTCAAGGCCGAAAAAGGAATCAAAGACCTCGCAGGACATTCTTTCAAATTCTTCGCCGTTTTCCGGTACAAGATTTTTACATCGCTCAACGGTTATGATTTTATTTGTCTCATCCTTTGAAAAGCGATAATAATAGCCCTTATCCCATACAATGTTTGTATCAATAACGTCGGTTTTTGCGTCGATATATTTAAAGGCGGGAGTGAATTCTATGAAATCCTTTGTAAAAGAGCCGTAAATTCTCTGTTTATTATCTACTCTTGATGCCCAGAAAACAAACCAGCTTTCCTTTTCTCTGCAATAAATTGCCTCGGGAGCCCAGACACAGCCTGCACGGTCTATACCCACCTCGACAAGTCTTTCCTCACTCCAATGAATAAGGTCGTCGGATTCCCACACAACAAGACAGAGGCTGCCCCTCGAGGAATAGTCTCCCCAATTACCACCCTTGGTGGTACAAAGGTCAGTGGCAATTATCACATACTTTTTTCTCTTTTCGTCATAAAGAATAAAGGGGTCTCTGACACCCGTGGTGCCGACGGAGGAAGAAAGCAGAGGCTTCTCACCGCCGAGATCGGTCCAGTTAAGACCGTCGCGGCTTACGGCAAACCATACCGCCTCTTTATCCTCGTTGGTTTCGGTAAAATGCGCAAACAGATATGCTGACATAATGTTTTCTCCTGTTATATTGTTTTTCGTTATTATAGAATAACGGGATTAAAAAGTAAAGGGGTTTGGTCTTTTTTATGTGTTTATCTCCATTTCCTCCAGCAAAACTTTCAGCTTTGCCTTTGTCTTCTGCAGTCTGCTTCGCGCCGCCGAGGCCGAAATACCGTAAAGAGAGCCTACCTCTTTACTTGAAAGATACTGCGAAACCGAAAGAAGCTCCCTTTCTTCCTCAGTCAGCTCTCTGAGGGCTCTCTGAATACTCATCGCCTCGTCGAAATCATACTCGACGGGGATTTCCTTTCCGCAAAGATCGGTGTAATCGTAATTTGCTTTTCTCGACTGAACGGTGCGAAGATAATCATTTTTTACATTTTTAGCAACAGCAAAAATCCACGGTCTCGGCTTCTGTATTTTCCCGCAGTAAGAACACAGATACTGCCACACCTTCATAAATGTCTGCTGACACAAATCCTCGGCAGTATCCTCATCAAACTGCCTGCGGAAATAATAATATGCTCTTTTATTATATTTTTCCCAAAGCTCATCAAAAGCTTCGGCAGGTATATAATCCATTTTATTTACACCTGAATAATTTTTTCTTTTTTTTCTTTTCTTCCGGGGTTATGATTTTTCTCACGTTTTCACTGTTTGCCTGAATGTACCCGTGAAGCTCCTTACGGGCAACTATTGTGTCTGTGGCGATAAATCTGACCTGCTTTTCTGAAAGCATTTCTTCGGTAACTTCATCGGAAACAATTATTGTTCCGCAGGAAATTATCACTGTTTTGACTTTTATATTATTGAAAAAGTTTCTGTCAAAGTCAATTTCAGCTACAGGTCTTACAATATTCGCATCATTATCAATTCTATAAATGGTGCCGTTAATTTTTACCGCTTCAACGAATGCATCCGCGGACTTTACCAAAGAGCCGTTTATAATAATTCTTATATTCATTTCCGCCGGTATATCCCTCAAAACAGTAAATCCGTTGCATACAACAAGGCTGTCTTCAGCAAGGTCATCCTTTGTAAGAACAGTCATTCCGTTAAAAACCGAAGCGTTACCCGAAACATTGATTTCAGTCATAACATTTCTCTTTTTTATTGAGGTATAAGCCTCCATAAATTCCGGAGTCGGGTTTTCAGGCAACATAATTAGATGAACATTCATTATGCTTTCGATTTTTTTTAAAGCTTCGGGAGTAAAGTTTCTCAAATCGACAGAAGCCTGATTAAAAATACTTGACATATTCCTTCCTTCTTTCTTTTTATTCTTTCGGGTTTCATAATACAAAACAGACAATGGCATATCCGTGTAAAAAAGAAGCACCTCATCAAAGGTAAGGGTGCCGTCCTTAATCGCGGACAAGCCTCCGTATAATTTGGACATAAGCATTTCTCTTTTCCTGTATTTGAAACCGGTTTCATTTATTAAGACGGAGAAAAAGGGCAAACTGTCCACGGTTTTCCTTATTTTTTTTAATTATATCATCGCAAAAAATAAAATACAATCTATTTGTTCATTGAAATATAACCGTCTTTATGGTAGAATAAAAACAATAATTCATTTCAAGGAGGAAATACTTATGAGAAAGAATTTTGGCGCCAAGGCAATCCTTTATCCTATGCCCGTGCTTATTATAGGTTCTTACGATGAAAACGGAAATCCGAATGCAATGAATGCAGCCTGGGGCGGAATAAGCGAAGAGACAGAGATTTCTATCTGTGTAAGTGATACACATAAAACCGCAGAAAACATTATTAAAAAAGGTGCTTTTACCGTAAGCATCGCTGACAAAAGCAATCTCATAGCAGCCGACTATGTCGGCATAGTTTCGGGAAACAATGAGCCGGACAAAATTGAAAAATGCGCCTGGACAGCCGAAAAGAGCGATTTTGTTGATGCACCTCTTTTCAAAGAGCTTCCCATGGCACTTGAATGCAGACTTAAAAGCTATGATAAGGAATCCTGCCGTCTTGTAGGTGAAATAGTCAATGTCTGTGCCGACGAAAGTATTCTCGATGCTGACGGCAAGGTTGACCTTGATAAATTTTCTCCGATAACCTATGACCCGATGCACCATACCTACCGTGTATTAGGTGAGGTTGCAGGCAAGGCCTTCAGCGACGGAAAAAGCATAAAATAAGAGAAAGGCAGACACTATGAAAACTTTCGGTACATATTTTCAGAATGACAAGGACGCACCCGTAAAATACGGCGAAGTCAACCTCATAAACCCCAAAAGACAACGACTCCGCGGTGAGCCCCTTTATGAAGGAATCGAAGCTGTCCCCGTTTTTCAGGGCTTTTGCGGAACAGACTTTGAGCTTATGAAAATGGGCAGAGACAGTAAGCTCGGCAAAAAATTCCCCGAAGGAGAAAACCGTCTTATAAACGGCCACGAGGGAGTAGTATGGGTGCCCTCAGAAAACCGATTTGCTATAGTACTCATCCGTGGCGGTGACAGCTATGACCCCACACGCTACAGAGAGGACGAAACCTATTTCGAATATGGCTGCGACGGTGCAGACGGTCTTTTCTGCGACAAAAACTACTTCAACCCCGATATGCTTCTTCACCTGCCCGAAAAGTATGAGGGCCTTAAAAAGCTTCCTCTGAAGGTAGCCAAAAGACTTTCCTTTGCCGATCCCTATGCCTGTGCCATCTTCCAGCTCGAAAGAATGGAAGACCTGGGAGAGGCTCATAACTTCCGAATCGAAATGGCAAAGCATAAATGCTCAGAGCAGCAGGCAAGAAAAATAGCAAAGGACAGCATATTTGAAAAGACAGTAATTTTCGGCCTCGGTATGACGGGTCTTTTCATTGCTGACCAGATAAGACGAAACCATCCCGATGCAAAAATTCTCTTTATCGGAAGAAGTGACGAAGAAAGCAAAAAGGTAATTTTCTCAAAGGAAATTGCTAAGGCAGATTATCTTTGCACAGCGGGTCTTTCAGAAGAAGAAACAGCAGAAAAAATCATTTATCTTCTCGGTGGCAGAGCAACTATGTTTGTGGGCGCAAGCGGAACAAACATTGAACATCGTGTAGCCTTTCAGCATAAAGTTTTAGGCTGTAACGGTATTTATAACAGCTTTTCTCTCGGCCCCGTCGTTCATTATGACTCTATGCCCTTCGGCTTTGAAAATCACCTTATTTTTGCCTCCATCAACTTCCGTCAGGAGCATATGGAAAAGGCAATTGATGTCCTCGTTGACAGCCGTTATGACGAGGTAGTTGAGCTTATTGACAAGGAAGAATTTATAAAGGATCCCCTTGACGCTTATGAAAACAAAATTTTCTGCAAGGGTGCTCCCCTTAAAACCGGCATCATATGGAATAAAGAATATATGGAGGCAGAATAAATGAAAGCGATAGTTATCCCGGAACCTAATAAAATAGAAATAAGAGAAGTACCTATGCCTGAGTTAAAAGAGGGTGAGGCTCTTTTAAAGGTCAGATATGTCGGCATATGCGGTGCTGACCTTGCCTCCTATACAGGCAATCAGCCCTTCACCACTTATCCCCGTATCCCCGGCCACGAATTCTCGGCAGAGATAGTCGAAATCCCCGAAAACGACAAGGGCTTCAAAAAAGGAGATATTGTCACCTGCAACCCCTATTTTAACTGCGGTGAATGCTACTCCTGCGAAAGAGGCTTTGTTAACTGCTGTACCGACAATCAGACTATGGGTGTTCAGCGTGACGGTGCTTTTTGCGAATATATTACAATGCCCGTCGAAAGAATTTACGAGGGTAAGGGTCTTTCAGCAAAAGAGCTTGCTCTCATTGAGCCCTTTTCAATTTCACAGCATGCTGTTTCACGTGCCACAATAAAAGAAAGCGACTCTGTTCTCGTTATCGGAGCAGGTCCTATCGGTCTTTTTGCCCTCATTGCCGCAAAGCAGAAGTGTAAAAAAATCGTTGTTGCAGATATTCTTGATAACAGACTTGACCTTGCAAAGGAATACGGTGCTGATGCAGTAATTAATACAAAAAAGGAATCCCTTGCAAAGTTCACGGAAAGCTTCACCGAAGGCAGAGGCTTCGACGTTTGCATTGAGGCATGCGGTGCTCCCGAAACCTTCCTTGGCTGTATTGACAGCTGCGCCTTTGCATGCAATATCATTCTCATCGGTAACGGCAAGCGTGATACTACCTTCCTTCACTCAATAATTCTTAAAAAAGAGCTGAACATTCACGGAAGCAGAAATGCTCTGAAAGATGACTTTATAAATAATATCTCTCTCGTAGCAGAAAAAAAAGCAGATGTTATAAAAATGGTCAGCGGCATATACGATATGGAAAAGGCTGCAGATGCCTTTGAAGCACTCCGAAATAACAACGGCACTCTTGCAAAGCTTCTTATAAAGATAGGTGACTGATATGAAAGAAACAGTTATACAGTTCGGTGAAGGCAATTTTTTAAGAGGCTTTTTTGACAGCTTCCTCGACACTATGAATAAAAACGGCACTTACGACGGCAAGGCAGTTGTCATTCAGCCCCGTGCAGGTGGAAAATGTGCCCTTTTAAGTGCTCAGGACTGCAGATATAATTTATATCTTCGCGGAATTGAAAAGGGAGAAATAAAGAAAGAGCATCAGCTCATTGAATCAATCTCAAGAGCAGTTGACCCCTACAAAAGCTTCGATGAATATATGAGTCTTGCCGACAGTGAAGATTTCCGTTTTATTGTATCCAACACCACCGAAGCAGGCATTGCCTTTGACGAAAGCTGCTCCTTTGATGATAAGCCCTGTAAATCCTTTCCCGGTAAGCTTACTCAGCTTCTTTACAGACGCTATAAAAACGGAATGAAAGGCTTCATTCTTTTACCCACCGAGCTTATCGATAATAACGGTGATGCGCTCAGAGACTGCGTGAAAAAATATGCTGATTTCTGGGAACTCGAAAAGGATTTTATCCGCTGGCTTGACGAAGAAAACACCTTTGCAAACACTCTTGTTGACCGTATCGTTACAGGCTATCCCGATGACGGAACGGAAAATGAACATCCCGACGACAAATTTCTTGACACGGCAGAAATTTTTCACCTTTGGGTAATCGAAGGTGATTTTGAAAACGAACTGCCCTTAAAGAAAAGCGGCTTTAATGTTATTTGGACAGACGATGCTAAGCCTTATAAAAAAATCAAGGTGCGCATTCTTAACGGTGCTCACACCTCTCTGGTTGCCCTGTGTCTGCTTTCGGGAATTGAAACCGTAGGCGAAGCTATGAAAAACGAAACCGCATCTGAATTTTTAAGCAAGTGTATGGAAGAAGAAATTCTTCCCACTATAGGTAAAAACGAAGAAAGCATTTCCTTTGCAGAAAGTGTTTTTGATCGCTTCAGAAATCCCTTCATCCATCATAAATGGAAGGCTATCTCCTTGAACTCCGTCAGCAAATTTTCTGTCCGTGTTCTTCCGACTATTCTTGATTACAAAGAAAAATACGGCTACTTACCCAAGGGACTCACTATGTCCCTGGCAGCACTGATTTTCTTTTATAAAAACGGTACTCCCGATGATTCAGCCAAAACAATCGCTTTTATGAAAAACGAAAGCATAGAAAGCATTCTCGGAAAAGAGGAGCTTTGGCAGAAGGATCTTACCGATATGACGGAAGCAGTCACAGAATACTACAGCATAATCAAGAGTAAAGGCGCAAAAGGTGCAATGAAATGGATACTGTCAGAATAAACGAAAAGGACAATGTTCTCGTTGATCTGTCTTCGGGACATAAAATAGCCGGCGAAGATATAATTGAGGGAACAGATATAATAAAATATGGCTTCCCGATCGGTGTGGCAACAGATTTTATCAAAAAGGAAGAAAGAGTACATTCCCACAATATGAAAACAAAGCTCGGTGATATTCTCTCCTATGAGTACACACCGAAGTTCAGTCTCTCCGAAAAAGAAGAACCTTTTGAAATCAAGGCCTTTGAAAGAGAAAACGGTGAAATCGGCATAAGAAACGATATATGGATTATTCCGACAGTCGGCTGCGTGAATTCCACCGCAAAGGCTCTTGCCGATAAAACAGGCGCCGTTGCCTTTTCTCATCCCTACGGCTGCAGTCAGCTGGGCGGTGATATGGAGACAACTCAGCTCATTCTGAAAGGTCTTATCACCCACCCTAATGCAGGCGGAGTGCTTGTTTTAGGTCTCGGCTGTGAAAACAACAATATCGGTGAAATGAAAAAGATTTTAGGTAGCATAAACGAAAAACGTATCCGCTTTCTCAACGTTCAGGATTGTAAGAATGAAATTGAAGAAGGCACGGCAATAATAAAAGAGCTCAAAAAAATCACAGCATCGGACAAGCGCACTCCCGTTTCTGCTTCCCGTCTGAAGGTAGGTCTTAAATGCGGAGGCTCCGACGGCTTTTCCGGTATAACAGCCAATCCGACCGTGGGCAGGGTCACCGACAGACTCTGTGCAATGGGTGCATCTGCAGTACTGACCGAGGTGCCTGAAATGTTCGGTGCAGAAGCTGTGCTTTTCGAAAGATGTATAAACAGAGATATTTTCAGTAAAGCGGTAAGGCTTATAAATGATTTCAAGGATTATTTCAGAAGTCACGGTGAGCCCGTTTCCGAAAACCCTTCACCCGGTAATAAGGAAGGCGGAATTACCACTCTTGAGGAAAAATCTCTCGGCTGTGTGCAAAAAGGCGGCTCTGCACCCATAGTCGATGTGTTGAACTACGGAGACAGAATCAGCAAGCAAGGCCTTAATCTGCTTAACGGCCCGGGCAACGATATTGTTTCTGTTACAAATCTTTCTGCAGCAGGCTGTCATCTTGTGCTTTTCACCACAGGAAGAGGCACACCTCTCGGCGGTGCCGTACCGACGATTAAAATAGCCACCAATGACATCCTTGCAGAAAAAAAGCCTCATTGGATTGACTTTACTGCCTCCTCCTTCGATACAAAAAGATCAGCAGACAATCTGCTTACTCTCATTAAAGAGGTTGCTGAAGGCAAGGAAACAAAAAACGAACTCAATAATTCGAGAGACATTGCTATATTCAAGGACGGTGTAACATTATGATTATTGATGCACACGCTCATTTATGGAAAGAACAAAAGGGAAGAGTAAACGGAAAGCCTGTTTATGATATCGGTGGCGGCAGAAGCGATTTCGGTGGTGAAATCAGACAGATGATGCCCCCTTATATGACAGACGGTGAAAACAGTATAGAGCGCTTTATTGCAAATATGGATTATGCAGGTGTTTCTGCTGCTGTTATCACTCAAGAATATATCGACGGAAATCAGGACAGTTATCTTCTCAAATGCAAAGAAGAATATCCGGACCGACTCAGAGTATGTGCCCTTTATGAAGAAAAGGAAATGGGTGATATTTCCGCCTTTGACGGTATAAAAATCTGTGCAGGGAGACTTGAGGATAAAAATCTTTTAAATCATCTTTATCCCTTCCGTCTAGCTTCAGAAAAAGACAAATTCATTTCAATTGACCTTGCAGACGGAAATGAACAGACAGAAATGATGGAAGAGATTATAAAGCTTTTCCCCGACCTTAAAATTGCTGTCGGTCATTTCGGAATGGTTACAAGAGAAAACTGGCTCGAGCAGATAAAGCTCGCAAGGAATAAAAATGTTTTCATTGAAAGCGGCGGCATTACCTGGCTTTTCAACAGTGAATTTTACCCCTATCCCTCAGCTGTGAGAGCCATAAAAGAAGCAGCAGACCTTGTGGGAATTGAAAAGCTTATGTGGGGCAGCGACTATCCACGCACAATGACGGCAATCACTTATAAAATGTCGTACGACTTCATTACAAAAAGTGACATGCTTACAGAAAAAGAAAAAGCTCTTTCCCTTGGAGAAAATGCTGTAAATTTTTACGGATTCAAAAATTTAACCGTTCCCGTAAAAATAAAAAATATGGTGGAGGACTGAGATATGAGCACAGAGCTTAAAAGAACTTACATACCCTTCGGAGAGTGGAAGGAAAAATCAAAGCAGACCGAATACACCGAACCCACTCCCCTTCTTAATAAGGACGGCACTCTCCATGCACGGGGCTGGGCAAGAGACAATGTTTTTGAATATGACAGAAGTCTCGTCAAAAGAGAAAGACTCATCAGCCAAAAGGAATGGGACTACTACACCGTCACCGACGGACAGAAGCAGCTTCTCGTTTCCTTTGCCAATGTCGGTATCGGCGGCTTTATGGGTCTTCGTCTTATCGACCTTCATACGGGCGAGGTTCACGCCGACAGCTCAAAGATTTTTGTCGGTGGAAAAACCTGTCTACCCCTTAACAGAGTTGATTGTCCGGGAAGATTTACTTACAAATCAGGTAAAACAGAGTTTGATTTTCATACTAAAGAAAGCGAACGGACTGTTTTCTATAAAACTGAGCATAACAAGAAAAAGCTTGAATGCAGCCTTACAATGGATATTGCCGATGGCCTCGAAAGCATAACAACCGTTATCCCCTTTAAAGGTGACAACACCAAATTCTTTATGACCACAAAGCAAAACTGTATGCCTACCTCCGGTGTTTTCCGCTTCGGTGATTACACCTATGAATTTGAAAAGGACAAATCCTTTTGCTCTCTTGACTGGGGCAAGGTAAACACGCCGAGAAACCTCGTATGGTATTGGGGCAGCGGTGCAACATATCTCACCGATGCAGAAGGCAAAAAGCATATTTTCGGCTTTGAAATCACCTGGGCAATCGGTGACGAAAGCCACGCAACGGAAACCTGCCTCTTTTATGACGGAAAGGTACACAAAATTGGTGCAGTAGACGTCGAAAATTTCCCCAAGGACAGATTTATGGAGGAATGGAAAATTATTTCCGAGGACGGCCGCTTCAATATGACAATGAAGCCGACCTTCAACAACAGAAGTGACCTTAATTTAGGTCCTGTTGCCCGAATGAACTGTAATCAGCTTTATGGCATATGGAACGGAGATGTTACTCTCGACGACGGAACGAAGCTCGAAATAAAGGATATGTTTGCCTTCTGCGAATACGTTGAAAACAGATGGTAATAAAAATAGGACAGACACATCAAGCATCGTGTCTGTCCTTTCATTTTTTTCTTTTATCAATACAAAGTATAATCAAAATAGAAATCTGCACTTTCACCCGCTATCACAAGGGCAACATATCCTGAGGGATTTTCCAGAGTGTAGCTCTGCATCAGCTCATTGAGCTTGAAATCGTGAACAATTTTGTCATTATGCACCAACACGAGCCTGAAGTTACCGGAATCCACTCTGGCATGATTGACGCTGAAATCCATTCGGTTTCCCTTAATGTTTGTTTCGTATATAGTATAAACACCCGTAAATTTTTTTGAAGAATAGGTTGTGGTGTTGCCGATAGCATCCCAGGATTCGCTGACACCGAGAGCACCGACATCCTTTTTGATAATGTTGCTGTCAGTTATTGTCTGCAGGTTATAATTGTCAGGACCGTTGGTGTCTTCGATATGCTTTGTTCCGTCAGCCAAAAACCATACCGCTGCCACAACAATCAGAGCAGCTGTGCCTATAAGCACAAAAATTTTCTTTAATTTTTCCATTCAGAATTACCTCCGATATATTTTTTGTAATCCTCATAAAGCTTTGCAGAGTCTTCATGTCCCGCAAAAGCTGCGCTGTCAGGCGGATTCATAATACCTAAATACTGATAGGATAAAATCTTGTCAACATAAGGTGCCACATTTTTTATCTGCTTTTTTATACGCTCAAAGGAAGCGGGAAGAAGGGCGCTTTTATAAACCATACCCTCAAAGGTAAAAAGCTCAATATCTGCCCATAATTCTGCTCTGCCCGCTTTATCGTGAGCATATCTTAATCGCTCAAATATTTTTTCCGTATTATCGACCTTTGTCTTCTTTACTCCGACCTCATCCTGATAGGCAATAAAGTCCACATCGGTTTCTGCAAGCGAGCGTACAAAATAATCCTTCATAAGCACGAGATTAGTGCCGTAAGGTGCAATCAGGGTTTTCTTGCCCGGTGTAAGTTCACGGCAACGTGCCGAGCAAAGATTTACATAATTTATAAAGCTCTTGGAAAAGCGCAGAATTATGCAGGTTTCGTCAGGGAAATACCATCCGTAAAAGCTTTCGTGGTGACTGTAAAGCTCTGCGAGCTCTTCCATTGCTCTGAAGGAACGGTCAATGACTGCCTGACTTTTTATGTTTTCGCCCGCCTTAGTCCAGTCACCGTAAAAGCCGTTCCCGAGAAAAACCTTTATCCCCCATTCATCAGCCTCAGAAAGAATCGCTTCAATAGGATCCTCACAGGGCATATCAGCAAAAGGAAAAACCGAGGATTTAAAATAGCATCTCTCGTAAAGAGCCGTTGCCATCACAACTATGTATTCCATTCCGAAAGCAGAAATCTCTCTTATTTTAGTCCTCCACTCTTCGGCAGTAAATTTTTCCAAGGCAGGATTCCAGTATTTTCCCTCAGCCGTATTATGGTGTCTGAACTCAAAAAAGGTTCCGTCTATTTTTCTGTTCATTTTAGCCTATCTCCATTTTAAAGCATATGGGTAAATCATTGCTGAATTCACCCTTGAGATTAATTTCAAGATATTCTTCATTTCTTTGAAATTCTATTTTTTCGTCACTTCCGAGAAGCTCAATGCTTTCGATAAGATAATCGTGTGGATTATGCTTTCTCAAAGTTTTAATTTTAATGTTCTTTGAAGGACGCATCTGGAAAACATAAAGGAAACCGTTTTTATAAGTGAAACGGAAGTCCTCATTCGTAAATGCTTTTTCATCTCCATCCTTGAAAAAGCCCTCCTCTGCGTTTACCTTGCCCTCGCCGAACTGCTTCCAGAAGGTGGTGCCGTAAATGCCGTCGCCGTTGACTTCAAGCCACTTTCCCATAGCCAGAAGTACCTCGGTTTCCTCATCGGTAATGGTACCGTCAGGCTTCGGTCCGACATTGATAAGAAGATTGCCGTTTTTAGAAACGATGTCAACAAGGTCACAGATAACCTGTCTTGCGCTCTTATATTCGTTATCCTTTCTGTATCCCCATGAGCCTTTACCAATGGCAGTATCCGTCTGCCAGTAAAGAGGAGAAATGCCCGACAAGGCTCCTCGTTCAACATCAAATGTGGCAACCGTCGGCGGAAAGGCCTCGTGCTTATGGTTAATGGTTACTTCCTTGCCCCACTCCTCAGCACGGTTGTAATAATAAGCGGCAAGCTTTTTTAGATAAGGCTTAAAGGAATGGTTATGTATCCACCAATCGAAATAAAGCACAGAAGGCTGATATTTATCAATAAGCTCGCATGTTCTCACAAGCCAGTCCTCAAGCCATTCTTCACTCGCTCCGACAGAATATGTATCCTCGGTGGTACATCCGAGATTTTCAGAATTAAGCTCCTCGCAATAAAATGCAGGGCCGTAAAAATCTCTGTAATTATCGTCGTTTACATCGCTGTCAAAGGTTCTGCCCAAATTCATAAAGAAGTAATGCTCTGCTCTGTGAGTGGAGGCACAGAGAGTAAGCCCCTGCTTTTCACATGCAGCCTTAAGCTCACCGACAACATCATGCTTCGGACCCATTTCCTTCGCATTCCAGCGGTTGAATTCCGTTTCATACATTGCAAAGCCGTCGTGATGCTCGGCATCGGGCATAACATATTCTATGCCTGCCTTTTTGAAAAGAGACACCCACTCGGCAGCCGAAAACCTTTCAGCTCTGAACATAGGAATAAAATCCTTATAGCCGAAATCCTTATGCTCACCGTAGGTTTTTCTGTGATGCTCAAATTCCCTTACTCTCTTATCATACATACTTCTTGAATACCATTCGCTTCCGAATGCCGGCACAGAGTAAATACCCCAATGAATAAAGACACCTACTTTATCGTGTCTGTACCAGTCAGGCACCTTATGATGAGCAAGAGAGGCCCAGTCGGGCTTGTATTTTCCTTTTACGTTGACCTCATCAATTTGCTTAAGATATTCTTTTACTGTCATTCTTCATATCTCCTTATTTAGGATGATATAATTATACCACTTTAACCCGCAACTTTCAACATATAACGGTAATATATATCTATCCGAAAAAATGCCCCTGACTTAAACGCTGAGTGAAAGTCAGAGGCAAGCTTTTTATTTTTTGATAAGGGGCATTTCCGTCATTCTGAGCTTTGCGCAACCGTAGGGCTGCAATTCAATTACCTGAATTTCGGAAATCGGCACTCTTGATTTCGGTGTTTTTCTTGCAATACTTTTGTACGGGAATTTAAGGCCCCAATCGATCTGCTGCATTTTAGCCTTTACGGTTACGGGAGGATTGCTTTGTGAGAAAGGAATGTCATCTATGCCGTTATATTTTACTTCAAAATCAGCTTCAGCATAGCCGTAATTCCAGGATGTTTTCGGTATAAACTGATAATCGCAGTAAGGAAATTTGCGTTCTACACCTTTTTTGGTGTATTCTCTCATTTTCTTTTCATAAGAGACGGGAACAGAGAAAAGCAGCGAGCCCATCTGTAATGCATAAAGCTCATTCGCTCTCTTTTTCAGATAAGGTGCAGTTTCGAATTCAACCTCAACTTCTGTTTTACCTGCTTTAACAGCAAGAGTAATATCTTTGATTTCTGCCGGTTCACCGTTTACCTTAAGATTTTTTGCAAAGGAAGGAATACGGATTACAAAATCGAAATCCTTTTCGGATTCTATGTAATAATGCATCTTGTTGTTAAAGGGATAGTCGGTTTCGAGTCTTATCGTAACACCCTCAGCCTTAAGAACAGACGGGAGCATAACTGCATTTATAATTGTGCTTCCGTTATGCATAAAGGTTGTCAGAGCAAATTTCGGCCATCCCTGATTGAAGTTTGCCGTGCAGCAACCGAAATTCGGCTCAAGACCAAAGGTATGGGCATAGGGACCGTTTGTGCTCCAGGGAGCCATAATCATTGTTTTCTGACAGGCAATCTGATTGACTTGTTGAACATACTGATGAGTCCACATATCCTCACTGAGTGTGGCAGGAAGAGCATTGAAGGCAAGCACCTCAAGACGCTCTGCCCATTTATTGTCACCTGTATGAGCAAATATTTCCTCATAAGAATACATCTGCTCAACAACAGCACAGCACTCTGTGCCTCTCGTCGGATCAATACCTGAAAGCACCTCGTCACCGGTAAAGCCTTCAAAGGCTGTGCCGTTATAACGGTCAAGTATTTCACGGAGTCTTTCAGCATTGTCCGTATATTCCTCACCGAGTAAGCCATGAGAAACAGCCTCACTTTTGAGCATCATTGTAATATTGACTATGTGGGTTTTTCTCAGCCAGTTATGACTGGACTTTTTCCAGGACTCGGTTACTGCATTGTAGTCAAAGCTCTGTTCTTTTATAATTTTTGCCAGATCCTTTATCCAATCCTCACCGTATTTTTTATAAAGGAAGTTAATGGAAATAAAGGTCTCGAACCATCTGTATTTACCCCAACCGAAAAGAGTGATTTCGCCTTTTTTAAGCATATCATAATAATTTCTCAGAACCTTATAAATTACGTCGGGAATTCTTTCGTCTCCGGAGCAATCATAATAAACCTTAAGAGTTTTGCATATAAGTTGTATTGCCCAGGTGTCATATTTGGCTCCTTCTTCCTTTTTGCAGGGACAAATCCAACCGTCACTGTCCTGATTGGAAATAATTGCATTAATGTATTTTTGTGCGGTTTCTATTAATTCCTTGTCATCAAGAAGATAGGCAAGAGGAATGAATCCGTCAAGCCAATAAGGAACTCTTTCCCAGCCTTCACGGTTTCCGCCTATCCAGGCCCTGTCACGGTTATCGGGCCAGATCTTATCAAGATTACCGCTTAAGCCTTTCGCCTGGATTTCAAGCTGACGGCGAAGCCAGCCTTCAGGCTTTATCTCTTTTGATGTG
>JAZUMO010000037.1:0-2762 GCA_045603665.1 Acutalibacteraceae bacterium | reverse complement strand
AGGATTTCTGTGCTTTTCGCCTTGTTCTGCATCAAAAATATCATAATTTTAAGGTGCAAAGCAGTTTTTACAGAGATATTTTTCGTTTAAAGGAAATGATAAACTCCCCGTCATACTCGTGTATTACGGGGAGTTTTCGTGATGTTTAAGCGGATAAGAGCCTGTAAAAACCCTAACTTCCTTACGAAGTGTCGCCCAAAATAGTAATTTTAATATGTTTTTCTTTTAATGATCCTCATTTTTACGATGAATCATTATATATTATTCACTACGCCCGTAAACAGAGGCAGATTACCTTTAGAAATCACAAAAACAAAAGGTCTGTCAAGGACAAAATCTATTATTTCCTCGGGAGGCATAGCAGAACCACAGCCGGGAATTTCTATATAGGTTGCAGCCTTTACGCCTTTCTCATCGATTTCAACTCTTGCAGACTGATTAACGGCTGATACATATACTGGAATATCCGATGTGATTGCCGTAAAATCCGAGCTTTCCATATCAAAGACTTTTGTTACTCCCATTTTACCGAGTCCGTCTTTTAAGTTTACTGTGGAAGAAACATCAAATTTCGGAACAGATAAATTGACCTTCATATATTTTTTGTTCTGCCAACCTTCTTCACTGTCACCTAAAGAAATCATTTCTCCGTAAGAGCCGTCATTTAAAATGTCGGCAGTTGTATCTCCTTCGTCGGGGAGAATAAACCACATTGTACTACCATTTTTGAGAGTTAAGGCTACGGCACTGTAATCATCATGCCAATAATAATTCATCTGACAAAGCTTTTTATTCATATAAGTGACGGTTTTATCTCCGTTAACACCGTTAAAAATGTCGTTAGTATTGTTTTTGCTGTCAAATTCATCACTCCATTTAGCTTGAAAAAACATTGTTGAATAGAGGGCAAGAACGGTGTCGGGAGATAAGTTAATTTTATCTGTGCTGTCCTTTAACATTCCTCCTGTGTTTTTGTTAAGCCAATTACCGATCGCTTTGTTTGCACTTACACTGCCAAGGTCAGTCTGATATACAGAAGCATAATAGTGATATGCAAGGTTATTCATCGTATCCTGATTGTAATTGAGCCCCTCTTCAAGCCAAAGAGAATTAGCCAATGTGCATATTTCATTTCCGTCATCCTCATAAACAGATTCCCAAATTGCACTGACTTGACTTCGGAGTGTTTCAATATTACTTACACCGAATAAATCTAAAATCTCCTTACGGCTGTCACCGTCTGTTATTTCTGCAAGCATAGAAAGTCCGATATATGCATTTACAGGTGACCATAAGGCGTTCTCATTGTTATGTGAAGTGAGAAATTCAGCCGATGCTTCGGTGAAAAACGCTGACAATGAAACAGCAGAATTTTCTCTGATTGTTCTTCTGTTTTTAAATTCCGACTCCCATATTCCGACATCAACCATATAGCTTTCTCTGTCTTCGTAGTCATCAAGGTCGGGGTGCTCCATAATGCGTGCGTCTCCGGGAAGAGCAACGGCATTTGCTGTAATTATAGGAGTATTGAAGAAAGAGCCGAAGCAAACAACTACCGCTAAAACGGCAGCAACTGCGCCTATCCAATACGGTCTTTTCTTCATTTTCTTCGGTGGTTTTTCAGCTTCAATGATGTATCTGTCATCTATTTTGTCTAAAACCTCCAATACCTGCTTACGCTTCATAGTAATAACCCTCCTTAATAAGAATTTCTTTTAATTTTGCTCTGATGCGACTGAGCCTTACTGATACGGCTCCGCTTTTCATATTGACGGATTTTGCTATATCCTCAACTGCATCTCCGTACCAATACCGACGCATAAAAATATATCTGTTTATATCGGTATCTTGTTCTAAAAGGTTATTTATGGAGTCAGCAATTTCCTGAATAATTACAGCCTGTTCAGGGTTAATATCATTATCAGGCAAACAAGCACCAAGCTCGTCCAAGGATACATCATAACTGTTGTTTCGTTTTTCTGCCGAAAGATATTCTAACCGTTTCAGTGCCATGTTTCTTCCTGTTCGATATACATAAGGAGCCAAAGGGTCAGGTTCTTTAGGAGGTATTGCATTCCAAATGGCAAGATATGTATCGTTTGTTGTCTCTTCTGCATCGTGGTGATTGCCGAGAATATTCATTGCGATTTTGTATAAGGTGTTACCGAAACGCTCCTTCAAAGCCCCGATTGCCTCTTCCGATCTCGCAAAGAAAAGCTTTATTATTTGTTTGTCTTCCATCTGAAAACCTCCTTTCACTTATATAAACCGATTTTATATACTTAATCTTACATTAAGTTTAACATTATTTTTTGATGAATACAACAGTGAAGCTAATAAAATACCTATTCACTCTTACCTATTACTTCTTACTTTCAAAAAATCCCGGGTGAAAATACAATAGGGAAAAGGTAATAGTGAAAAAGTAAAAATCCCATTCGCTGACACGAACGGGATTTTTAGGCACCCCCTGCGGGAATCGACTCTCGCACTGCGGTGCTCGGTCATTCGCGGCTCTGAAGCTCCACCGGAGCTTCATTCACTACCGCTCCTACTTCGATTCCATATAAATAACATAAAATAAAAAAGCATCTGCTGGAATAACAGATGCTCATTTTTTGGCACCCCCTGCGGGAATCGAACCCACAACTAACCCTTAGGAGGGGTTTATTATATCCATTTAACTAAGGGGGCATTTGGTATTTATATTTCAGTAAGTCAAGACGTTAGGAATACATACCTCCTAAAAGTCGGAGGCCAAG